>JAUCGK010000244.1 GCA_030378085.1 Candidatus Parabeggiatoa sp. HSG14 | reverse complement strand
ATTTTACAAAGACTTAGGCTTAAGTTGGCGCGTATGGGGGTATCCCCAAAATCTGTTACAATCAGCAAAATTTCATTTTGCACTACTCTGGTATTCACTTTTGAAGTACAGTGCGTAACATCAGTTACTCTAGTTCAAAGTCTAATTCAAAATCAAATTTTTTCAGAGGTAAAGTCAATTCTATCACAATACCTTCTCCTTCAGTGCGATTATAGGCTTGGCAGGTACCACCCACTTCCCATATCAGTGATCCTACCATTGATAAACCCAAACCCATACCTTTTACTTCACCAGTAAAATGTTTACTGCCTTGGTAATAGGGGGTCCACATATTGCCAAGTTGCTCTGGTGAAAGATGTATGCCATTGTCACGGATTTGGATATATAAGCTGTCAGGCTTTGCCTTTATATCAACTTCTATGCTGGGAGTCTTTGTGGGGTGAAATTTTTGGGCATTTGAGAACAGCTCTGTTAAAACAATTTCTACCCCCTCGCAAGAAATGGGTATATAAAAATCATCAAGATTTTCAATCTTGTTCGGTTGAGATACAAATAGCGATTCAATCTGTAACAGTTCCTTAACAGTGGTAATGGTTTCCAGCAGATTAGTCACAATACAAGGCTCTGTGGCTTCGCCCTGTTTGGACAATTCGGTGTAATTGATAATTTTATTAATTTGATTGTGAAGGCGAGTAGCTCCTGTGTGAATCATTTCCAAAAAATCTTGTAATTTTTCCGTTGTGATGTCAGAGCAGTTTTTTATAAGAAATTCACTCCCAGCCACAAGAGGCATAAGTGGTGTTCTAAGTTTGTGGTTGATTTGTCCACTAAACGTCCAACCCTGTCTTGTAGCCAAAATTGTGTCTGTCACGTTACATAAATGAACGAGATACTTTTCTTCCGATTCTCCAGCCATTTCCATTACGTCAATTCGCAACCAAAATGGTAAAGCGGTTTTAGTATCGGAACGCACGATATAAGGGGGTAATTTGATCAGCGTTGCGTCAATAGGTGTTGGATTTTTTGAGGGTTCATGTACTTGATGGTAATGTTTAGCCAGAAGTGCCATGAAATTTTCGGCAATGGGGACATCTGTGGATAGATTAAGATAAAGACGTGCTTTGGCATTGATATAAGTTATCTGATTATCGTTGTTGAGTACCAGATAAGCTTCATCGGTGTTCTCAAACATCCACTTAAATTTCGTTTGCTCGTTAAGTAAACGTTGATAACGGTTGAGGTTGGTGGTAGTGCGTACCCTTGCCCGTAATTCAAGCTTGTTGTAAGGTTTGGAAATAAAATCATCGGCACCAGCTTCAATACTACGCACCCGCGACTCCTGATCATCCAAGGTAGTTACCATGACAATAGGTACTTTTGCTAATACCGGATCAGCACGTAAACGTTGGCACACTTCAAACCCGTCCATACCTGGCATCATCACATCTAGCAAAATAATATCTGGTAATAATTTGGCTGCTATATCCAAGGCTTCTTGTCCATTAGTGGCAAAAGCTAACTCGTAGCCTTGATTACTTAGCATTCCTTCCAAGGCATCACGCATTGCCTCTTGATCATCGACAATGAGAACGGTACTTTTTTGGTTCATATTAGAATCCTTTAAATGTTTATGGTTGTAACAGATTTTGGGGACACTCCCCTAACCCCCCGTACACGGGTGGAACCAAACATCATTCGACACTTTGCTTTTTCTATTTTGGGACTTCCCCCTGTGTACGCTAATCTTTACCCACAAGTACCCAGCGGTTTTTGGAGTCCAAACCTTCAGGTTTGGGTTTTTGGAGTCCAAACCTTCAGGTTTGGGTTTTTGGAGTCCAAACCTTCAGGTTTGGGTTTTTGGACTCCATCGCATCGCGAACTGCCAAACCTGAAGGTTTGGACTCCATCGCGAACTGCCAAACCTGAAGGTTTGGACTCCAAAAATTGCTCTAGGTACTTGTGGGTAAAGATTAGCTGTGTACGGGGGGTTAGGGGGGTGTCCCCAAAATTCGTTGTAATCAGTAAATGTTTATGGTTTAAGACTTTGAGGATTAGCTATAAATCTCGTTTTAAGATTAAACTTTAGTTTCAATCAGTTAATTTTTTAATCCTCTGTTATGTATTAAAGTAGAGACACACAGCCGTGTGTCTACTCTTAGGCGAACACACAGGTTCGCCCCTACACACAATATCACTTTTAATCACACTCTACCAAAGCTGACGCTTTGAACGCCATATTTTTTTACCATCAAAATGGGAATACTCCCTAAACCGCTAAGGATTCAGGATTTAATAAAACCCGAAACTAAACCTGACAGGTTTTGAAAACCTGTCAGGTTTGACAACTCCAAGTTTTGGAAATTATAAAATCCTCATTTCTAAGTGCTTGTGGGTAAGGATTAGGCTTTGTAAAAAGGGGGTAGGATTTTTGGACATATTGTTTTTCCGCAATTGCCTAACCATTAACCATTAAAAAGATTATGGCATATCTTTTGCTTAAAATTAACAACGCACGGGCAAATAAATGGAACATTATTTACCGCGCATTCAGTCAAGTTAGATAAAATTTAATCCGACTTTACGTTATAGATTTTATCTTGCAAAAAATATCAAAAATTAAGCCATGATAAATACAGCAAAAATTCTTATCGTTGATGATATAGAAGTCAACCGTGAAATACTCCATGATCTAATTGTTTACCTTGGACACACGCCCATCCTTGCCGAAAATGGACATTCAGCACTAAATAAAACTCGCCAACAACATCCCGACATTATTTTACTTGATATAATAATGCCAGAAATGGATGGGTACGCCGTATTGGAACAATTAAAAAATGATGAGACATTGCGGCACATTCCAGTTATTGTTGTTTCAGCCATTGATGATATGGATAGCGTTATCCAATGTATCAAAAATGGGGCTGATGATTATTTGGTTAAACCTTTTAACCGTGTTTTACTTAAGGCGAGAATTGAAGCCGGTTTAGAAAAAAAGTACCAACGGGATGCAGAAAAAAAATATCGTCAACAAATTGAAGAATATAATCAGAATTTAGAAAAGCGCGTCCATGAACAGGTACAAAAAATTGTAGCCTCGCACAAAGCCCGTACCAATTTAAGCCGTTATCTATCTCCCAATATTGTTGATAAAGTGTTAGCGTCAAAGCAAGAAATACAACTTGGCGGTGAAAAAAGTAAAGTCACTATTTTATTTGCTGACATACGCGGTTATACTAAAATGTCTCAACAAATGAATGTTAATGAAATAGTGGATATGTTAAATGAACATTTTACCGAAATGGCCAATATTATTTTTCAACAGGGTGGTACATTAGATAAGTTTATTGGGGATTCGGTAATGGCAGTGTTTGGTTCTCCGTTTTCTTTTGAGAATGATGAGTATAATGCTATTATGGCTGCACAGGCAATGCAACGAGCCATGCTAAAACGTAATGCAATACGCAAACAGCGTAACCAAATACCCTATCAAATAGGGATTGGTATTAATACTGGCGAAGTTATAACTGGTAATATCGGCTCCCCCCAAAAAATGGATTACACCGTAATTGGTGATACTGTCAATTTAGCCGCTCGTTTACAAGGAATAGCCAAAGGGGGAGAAATTATGGTTGGCGAAGAAACCTATCGGCTGGTTAAAGATAAATTAAAATTTACTTTGTGCGGAGAAGTTTCATTAAAAAATATTTTCTATCCGGTAAAATGTTATTATGTGTAGCGACAACTAAAATTGTCAAGATTACAAAAATATGTAACTACTCAGCCCTTTATTCCAAAGCTTTAGTATTTAATTTAACATGATGTAACTACTCAGTCTCATGATGAATGTTATGCTTTTTTATAAAGAGTGACGCTGGAGCGTCACGAAATGCGTCCCAACGCTGGAGCGTTGGAACGAGAGGCTGAGTAGTTACAAAAATATTATCCGTACAAGTTGGAAATTATCGGTCATTGAGTATAAAATGTATCCACTATGCTAAGTATAAACTATATTATTAGCTGATGTTACGCATAGTGTTTTTACGAGACTCAATGTTCAGGTTTCTAAAAAATAATGACTTGCTAAAAATAATTCTGATTGTAACAGATTTTGGGGACACCCCCTAACCCCCCCCGTACACGGGTGGAACCAAACATCATTCGACACTTTGCTTTTTCTATTTTGGGACTTCTCCCTGTGTACGGGGGGTTAGGGGGGTGCCCCAAAATTCGTTATAATCAGAAATAATTTTATGATTGTGTTGTAGAGACGCGATGCTCGCGTCTCTTGCACACTCGAAAGAAGCCAGCAATAAGGTTTACATGTCATTTATAAACATTGGGATAATTCCATAATTATTTACAACGCGAGCAGAGATGCGAGTATCAATTATTGGAGACACGAGCAGAGACGCGAGCATCGCGTCTCTACAAATCTATCGAATTACCACTCTTTTTTTAAGGATTGGCTTTAAAACGTGACAGTGGGGTTGCAAACCCCGATCTGCCCCAGCACTGAAGATGCGTTGTGCGTAATATGAGTTATCAGGAGAAAAAATGACCAAAAATTCTGCCAATGTTCTAGTTGTCGATGATATAGAAGTTAACAGGGATGCGCTTTGTGATATAGCAACAGCACTTGGACATACGTCTATACCGGCTGAAAATGGTTTAATCGCCTTGGAAAAATTAAAAGAACAAGCCATTGATCTGGTTCTGCTTGATATTATGATGCCGGAAATAGACGGCTATGAAGTATTAAGCCATATCAAAGATGATGTGACTTTGCAAGATATTCCAGTCATTATGATTACAGCAATTGATGGGATAGACAGTGCTGTTAATTGCATCAAAATGGGAGCAGATGACTATTTAACTAAGCCTTTTAAATCCGTTTTACTCCGAGCCAAAATAGGTGCTTGCCTAGAAAGAAAATCTTGGCATGATAAGGAAAAAAATTATCTTCGTCAAATTGAAGAATCCAATCAAAAATTGGAAGAGCGTGTTCATGAGAAAACTCAAGAACTTACCATGAGCAACAAAAGGCTCCAAATGCTTGAAAAAGCGAAAGGAGACGCGCTTAAGTTGATTTACTACCGTTGTCAAAATTCCCTACAAGGTTTATTTGAAAAAACGGTTTCCTCCCCTCTCGAAGAAGCAACTGAGTTACTGGACACAGTTAAACAATCGTTTCAATTGACAAAAGTTGACCCAAAGACAGTCATGTATGTCTTTGAATTAAAATCTATATACGATATTTTGATTATGGCAATTGGATCAGCCAGTGCATTTGCCCAATCACGCCATATACATATTGGAGAAATACCCGATTGCGGTAAACAAGTATTATCTCAAAATATGTCAAACACCATGATAGACTTTGAAGGGATTGATGAATTTGACATAGATCCTTCAATCTCACAATCCATGCTAACTTTGCAAATTGTGGGCGATGATGAACAAAGTCGTGAGCAAAAAGATTTATTTACCAATGCCTTAGCAGAAATCATTAATACTGCGGTGAAATTTTCGCGGACTGAGAGTACCGTGACTTTTTCTTGTGAACCACTTGAAAAAGAGATTATGCTAGGTATTCATGCCACCGGACGAACAATTGCAAAAGACGAATTGGCTCAATTTTTTGAAATTCCTTTAGACCCTCAGAAAGTGACTAAGGGTAGATACCCTGGAACTGGCCCTAGCGTAGTACAAAATATCATCCGATTATTGGGTGGTTCTGTTAGGGTAAAAAATCGTGGAACTGAGGGCATTTCTTTTGCGGTGAAGTTAAGGCGCGATAAATTGTAAGTACAGAGCCATAAATTTTCAGGTATTATGAATTTTCTGTCAGTATCACCTTTTTGCTGCATAGTTGCTTCATGTTTGTCGTAAGGATAATAAATATCCTGATTGTAACAGATTTTGGGGACACCTCCCTACCCCCCGTACACGGGTGGAACCAAACAATCTCGAAGCAAAGCTTCTTGGCAGTGCGTTCCCAAGTAAAACTTGGGAACGATAAAATAAATCCTCCTTATTTAGTTTTCCAAACCGGCAAGGCTTCAATCACCTTTATCGTCTCTAAACTAACGGTAATCACTTTTTTTACCAGTTCTAAAATATATTCCTCATCATCCTGTCGGTTTGGATCGTTGATAATTCCGCTGCGTTTATCTACTTTGATACGGTATTGGTCAATTACCCAATCTAAAGCGGAGCGGTTGCCTAGTTTATATTCAAACGCTTGCTTGGGGATGCCATCCAAAGTTAGAAAGTCGTTATATTTCAGTTGTTTTTTATCCTTGGATAATCTCATTTTTTCGACGTTGAGACTGAAAGGCACTTTTGGATTTTCAATCGCTTTGAGCGGATAGGGCGTGACATCTTCGTAGTTTAAATGCAATTCAGCCAGCTTTTCGCCTGATGTTGAAAATGCCCAAAAGTCGGGAGTCATGGGTAAACGAGGGAGTTCTCGCTTGAGGTTGGCTGCGTATTTTTCCCGATAATCTGGATGATGTAATAAGCCATAGACATAATGAAATATTGCCCATTTGGTGATGGTGTTGTCTTGGTAGTGTTGTTGAAAGTGGTTTAATGTCCAGTCGGTGATGTTTTCTTGGCGGTTGGTTCCGTCTTCGTTGTAGGTGTAGAAGGGGAAGCATTGACCATTAGGTGCAAATTGGATATCAGGAATCACCGAAACCATTAACGCGAAAAAAGGTTGACTCATTCCAATACCTTTAACACAAACTACCCGATTTTCATTTTCAGTGGTGGGTGTGGGAAAAATTGAAGGAAATACATAAACTTCCTCATTCATGATTCTATCAAAAAAGAGGTTGCTTTTAAAAAAAGGGCGGTATAAAGATGTTCTGATTTTTTCTTGTTTAAATTCAGAAATTTTCCCTCTTCTCAAATCCAGTTTTAAATCCCTACTCCAACTAATCTGACTGTCATCATACAAAACAAAATCATCAACTTTAGCATTTTGCTCACTTTTCTTTAATTTAGCAAAAATAGCTTGGTTTTTATCATTTTTTAACCAGTCTTGCCATTTATCAACTTGCTCATTATAAGTTTCAATCATTCTTTGCATATTTTCAGCAAGTAATTCTTGATTGAAGTTATATGCCCAAGCGTCACGATGGGTTGCAATGCCTAAACCATACGTCTTAAAAACAACCCCATCACCATCTTTCGCCTTTTTAGCTTCCTTAGTCCCCAATGGTAAAAACTCATCAAACTCAGAATGCAAGCCCTCAGTTAGCCAAGTGTGTTTTTTATCAGGGGCAATTATTTGCCACTCAACTTGATTAACTTCTTGTTTTTCATCTAAATAGTTATATTTAGACTCCTTACGCCAGTCTTCACCAACACGCACATAAAAAATCCCAGAATCTTTAGTATTCTTTTTCTTAACCAACAAATTGATGCTGACACCGACTTGAATACCAAAAACATTATGTGTTGTACCAGACAATTTAGGATTTTTTCTCACGTTACCGCCCAAATCAAGTATATACAATTTAGAAAAATCCTGTTCTAAATGTTTACGCATTCCGTCAAAAGCGACACCGTCTAAAAAACCATTATTAGTCACAAAAGCGACAATCCCCTCATCGCCAATCCTATCCGAAGCCCAGCGAATTGCTTTGACATAAGGATCATCTAACTTACTAGTGCTGGATGCCTTAGAATCCTTACTATAAGTCTCTTTAACCCGCCCATCAAGCACCGAATACTTACGGTTCTTATTATTATCATTCTCATTTGCTTGTCCCACGTTATAAGGTGGATTTCCAATAATCACAAAAAAATCAGTCTTTTGCTGCTTTTTCACTCGCTCGGTATTCTCAGGCGCAAAC
>JAUCGK010000243.1 GCA_030378085.1 Candidatus Parabeggiatoa sp. HSG14 | reverse complement strand
GTAGGTTCTGTTGCATTAGCTTCATTAACAGCTTTGGTCAAGAATGGTGAATATAAAAAATGGTTTGAAACAAAAACTATAGAATTTCAGTTTGCTTCCTAATTTAGTCTAACCGCACAGGTCGATAAATTTTGCACTCCTCTATTCACTTTTGGAAGTACAGTGCGTAACATCAGTAATTCAATATCGTTCCCCAATTTTATTTGGGAACGCACTGTCTGCCAAGCTTTGCTTGGCAAAACTCGAAGCAAAGCTTCTGATGCATTGTGTTCCCAAATAAAATCTAATCTTTACCCACAAGTAGGTAAACTTATTGAAATCAATAGATTTTTGTTATAGGGAGATATCACTCTAAAAGGAAACGGGCAAAAATTTGTCCTCTCGTCATGCTTGGATTTCATGGGTGTTACGATGTTATATAACCTCACTATTTATACGATTAAATAATTTTAGGGTACTTGTGGGTAAAGATTAGAAATAAAATGGGGGAACAATTGTCACAATTATCAGTGTATTATATAACAAATACAATTAGTTATATTCATCAACTTATATCGAACTCAGGTTAATGTATCTTTATTTCATGATTACTTATTTTTTTACGCCTAACGCCGCTCATCAACCGTGCAGCTTTTTGCGTTGGCTGCAAGGCTTTGTTAGAAGAGATAAACCTAATTATTTTCCCAACCATACGTTTGCTACAGATGATTATTTGTTTTCGACATTTAAGTTTTCTATTTGTGCTGCGTTTATCAAACGATCATCTGCCAATACAAACGTAAAAGCATTCGGAGCCGTGGGCAAATGCAGAGTAAACTTTTAACGCAAAATCTAATTGGATGCTGTCGTAAGCACGTAATGGATGTTTTTGCAACAACTCACCGGCTCTTTCAAAATCAGACTTTTCAACTTCAACAATTTGATATTGACTTTCCCAATCCGTTTTGAAAACCTGAATGTTTTGGGCTAGGGGTTTGTCTGACTTAAAAAGTGTTAGTTAAATCAATTATTTATATTTTAGGCAAAATTTGTACCTTATGTACTTTAAGGCTTAAAAACACCTAAACATAAGGCATTTAATTCCTTAAAGTATAGTATGGTATATAATTTGCCGTAACATAAACTTATTAATTATCAAATAGTTATTAAGTCACACAAATTCCTAGATAAAGGATACAGTTAATTTTAAGTATTCGATTTATAAATGATTTATCAAATGCGCCAAATTTAGAGTTTCCAATAAAAACAACAGCTTAAAAATTAAATCAATAATGGTTAAACGCTGTCTATGAGTGGTCATTAAATTGTATACCTAAAACTCGACTATCAAGTTTTTTATAACCTATTGATTTTAAATGAGATATTATTTTAGGACATAAACATTCATTTCCTTAAAAATCAGTGAGTTACATATCTGAACATTCAAAAATGGATTGCTGCAAAGCCAGATATAGTTAAAAACTTGATAGTCGAGTAAAAGGAATCCAAAGCTTTAGCTTTGATAACGGTTTCCAAACCTAAAGGTTTGGATTCCACCTTAATGTCAATTAAAGATGATTGTGAGCCGTAAAAACGATATTATTTTAATTTAAACCTAAAATTTAAAAACTTTTTTAATTTACTCTCTCGTTCTGACTCAATCTGAAAATTTTCACTCACCCCAAATGAAAGATAAATTATGTTACACGATCTTCAAAAATTTCACCGTATGTGTGGAAGCTCTGCAAGATTATCTACAATTTCGCTAAAAATTAAGGATAAAGCATCGTGGCAACGAGATTTATAGATGTTCAGATAAATAATTTCACTAAAAAACCTCGGAGGTTTTGGAAACCTCCGAGGTGATTTTGACAAATTAAAAACAGTATTTCGCCCGGAAAAATTAGGGCGTTTATGTCTTTTTGAACAACAGCAGCACTCTGAAATTTCAATGATTCCTTCTTTATTTGAATATCCCTCCCCTCATTTGATAACGATTTTCTCTTTTTTCATGACTGCTAAAGAAAAAGTCAAGGCAGTAGATTGGACTGACTTCAGTAAGTCCAACAGTTCAAAGTTGCAATCACGGTGGACAAGTTTTTGAGTACGAAGATAAGTATCTATCTGTTCAAACTCGGCTTGTATCGATATGTCATCGTCTTTGATTGAGCTGTTGAACCAAAGTGTCAAGCCGTTCACAAAAAATATGACAAATACAACAAGTGCAGCGTTAGGATATGAAAAGCTCAACAGGCATTTTTTTGACATTAAAAATAAAGAAACTAACAATACTCATGCAGGAGAATTCCAGTCTTCGTACCACTTTTCAGTCTAAAAAATCTAATTTTTTGAAAAGCTCGGATTTCTAAATGGTTTGGAAATTGTAGCTCTTAAAAGTTTTATGGCAGAATTGACGTAATTATTTTAATGTATTTTACTCAGAATTGATATTTTTTATCTGTATTGCTCACCGGCACGAGTAGTGCAGGATAATCCATGATAATAGATATTGGCAAATTAGAGTTGTCCAGAAAAATTTCGTGTCAAACCTGGCAAGTTTTCATCAAAGAAAAAAATTTTCTGGAGGATATATAGACGTTCAGAAAAATAACTTCCAAAAACCTGACAGGTTTCTAAAATCTGTCAAGTTTGATGTGTGAAATTATTTATATGAAAAACTATAGTTACTGATAAATGACCAAATTGTTAAAAATTAATGAAAACTCAATTTAAAATTAATGCATTCATGTTTTTTATGCTAACTCTTTTTGGTGTTCCTGTCGTGGCTACAGGTTATTTTGTGATTAATCAAATTGTTTATGAACTCAATAAGGAAGCCTTTTCAAAGGAACTTAACAAAATCAAGAAGGAAATGGTAAAAGTTTACCAAACCTTAGAATCTGCTAATGTACTGGAAGTTGAAAGCTATCGGCTTGCCGCAGAAAAAGAGTTATTAGAACAATTGCATTTTTACCAGTATGGTAAAACGGGCTATTTATATATTATTGATACTGAAGGCAAGGTGGTTTTGCATAAGAATTATCAGAAGGGAACCTCATTTGCGGCTAAATTGGCAAATCAAATGTTACTGCAAAAACAAGGTTCTATTAAATATTTCTATCAAGGTACTCCCCATTTTTGCGTTTTTTTAACAGTACCTGAATGGGATTGGCTAATTGCTTTATCAATTACTAAAGAGGAAATCTTCACACATAGAACGTTTTATCTCAAATTTGTTCTTATTTTTAGCTTAATCATTTTTATGTGTGTGCTGTTGTTATCCAATATTCTCACCAAAGGAATTAGTAGAAAAATTCGCACAATTTTAGATTATCTAAAAGAAGTTGAAAAAGGGAATTTGAATACCTTAATTTCAAACGTGACTCAAGATGAAATAGGTGCAATCCAAAAGGGAATTAATGCAATGATAGCTAAGATTGCAACTACTAATCATTCAATGAGTTGTGAAATTATGCATCGTAAGCGCATTGAAGGTGAGTTACGTGTTGCTAAAGAACAGGCAGAAACGGCTAATCTTGCGAAAAGTCAATTCATTGCTAATATGAGCCATGAATTGCGTACTCCCCTCAATGCAATCATTGGTTATAGTGAGATGTTGCAAGAAGAAGCTGATGATCAAGGTTTGAAAGATTACGTACTAGATTTGCAAAAAATTTTTTCAGCGGGTAAACACTTGCTTGGATTAATTAACGATATTTTAGATATTTCCAAAATTGAAGCAGGCAAGATGGAATTGTACACAGAAACATTTCATCTTTCTCAGATGTTGAAAGATGTGGTAACGACTATCAAGCCGTTGATAGAAAAGAAACATAATCGCTTAGTTCTTAAAACTGTCGATAATTTGGGTGATATAAATACGGATTTAACCAAAATACGACAAATTTTATTAAATCTTTTGAGTAATGCTTCAAAATTTTGTGAAAATGGCCTAATTATTTTACAAGTAGAACGCCAAAAATCCAGTGATGATGATTGGATTACTTTTGTAGTCAGTGATGAAGGCATTGGTATGACAGCCGAACAACTGGGTAAATTGTTTCAAGCATTTACTCAAGCAGATGCTTCAACGACTCGTAAATATGGTGGCACTGGTTTAGGTTTAGCAATTACCAAAAAATTTATACAAATGATGGGTGGCAATATTCACGTTGAAAGTCAATTTGGCAAAGGCACTATTTTCACGGTTCATTTACCCGCACATGTTGATGCGATCCAAAAAATACCTGAAATACATGATGATTTGACTTTGATAGAGAATAAAAAAGGGATTATTAAAGAAAAAGGAATTATTTTGATTATTGATGATGACTTGATGGTACGTGATCTTCTTTCTACTTATTTGAGTAAAGCCGGCTATCAAGTTGCTGTTGCTACCACTGGCGAGGAGGGTATCAGTTTAGCTAAAAAACTGCATCCTCGTGCCATCACCTTAGATGTGATGATGCCAAAGATGGATGGGTGGACAGTGTTATCTCAACTTAAAGCAGATATTGAGATAGCCGATATTCCTGTCATCATGCTCTCAATTACTGAAGAGAAAAATAGAGGTTATTCATTAGGTGCTGCTGAATATTTAATAAAACCCGTCAGCCGTCAACAATTAGCCAGAGTATTACATAAATATGAGGTTAATGAGCCTACGACTGTTATGATTGTTGAGGATGATCAAGTTGCCCGTGATATGGTGGCACAGATGTTAAGAAAACTAGGTTGTAAAATTATCATCGCCGAAAATGGATTGATTGGATTGTCTCGTTTAGAAACCGAGCAACCTGATCTGATTTTGTTGGATTTGATGATGCCTGAAATGAATGGTTTTGAGTTTGCTACTCGGTTACATCAACACAAATTTTGGCATTCTATCCCTATTGTTGTATTGACTGCCAAAGATATTACGCCAGAAGATAGAATTCAGTTAGATGGATGTGTAAAAACTATCTTTCAAAAAGGGGCTTTTAGTCGTGATGAACTGGTTGCGGAGGTACACTCATTAATTAAATTGGCCTCCAAACACCCCCTTCAATAAACAGTTATCAATTATTAATTATCAGTTAAAATAAAGTGTCAAAATCAATATGCCTTTACTGGCAAAGTTTTCTCTTTATACTATCTTATATTGATAACCGTTCACTGAATAATAATATCTTCAACCAATTAATATAGTTTTGGGCAAGATTAAATATAGATGTTCATAAAAATAATTTCTCGATCAAACCTGCCAGGTTTTGGAAACCTGGCAGGTTTTGTGAAGTTATTGACTGATGTTACGTACTGAACTTCTTAGCCTGGGGATTTATCTCAAGGTTTGGATCTCATCGTTATACTTGAATATAGGGTGGATAAGCGTTAGCGTCATCCACCTTGTGTTCTGAATGTTGAGTGGATAAGCGTTGCCTCCCTTTTTAGAGGTTTGGTGTATGACGCTGACGCTTATACACCTAGCATAAAATCAATAACTTAAGTATTTGTGTATAACAAATAAGCGGCTTATCTTCGTGCGTAACATCAGTTATTTATGTGAAAATGGCGCGTTTCGTTCCATACTTTAAAGCAGCAAAAGCATCAGAATCTAAAGTCCCGTATTTCCTAGGTTTTGTGTTTTGCTGATGATAAAAACTATAGATTGAAGGATTAACAGGATTTATTAATGAATCAATTGCTTAGGAACGTGCATAAAATAATTTACCCAAATGTTGAGTCAAACCTGACAGGTTTTTAAAACCTGTCAGGTTTAGTTGTCGAATTTATTTCATGCACGTTTCTTATCTCAGATTCTTTTTTTAAATCTAGAATGGAAATATTGGCTTTACCTTCCTTAAAATCTATTACTCGACTATCAAGTTTTTATTGTGACAGTGAAATCCAAGAGAGACGCGAGCATCGCATCTCTACATATTGATGGAATTTGGTAGAGACGCAATGCTTGCGTCTCTCGCTTAATAATCATCAATCTTTAAAAAACTTGATAGTCGAGTATTAATCCATTTAATCTTGTTCAAAATATGTTGACGAAGGTATTTTATGAATAATTGATAACTGATGAGATGGGTAAACAAGAAGATAATGATAATAGCGACAGTGCTTTATTTAAAGAAGCAATGCTGGGAGTCAAACCGTTGATATGTGATAAAGTTGCTCTGATAAAACCACATCCTCCCCCTATTCCAAGACAACGTTATTTAGATGAAGCTTTGGTACGTGAGGAGATGCTTTCAGATGATTATGATACTGCAGAAGTGGAAACGGGAGATGAATTATTATTTGTACGTCCTGGCATACAGCATACGCTTTTAGCAAAATTGAGACGTGGACAATTTAGTATTGACGGTGAATTAGATTTACATGGTATGACAGTACCTGTTGCACGATCAGAGGTGGCAAGTTTTTTACGTGAATGTCAAATTCGTCAAATTCGTTGTGCGCGAATTGTACATGGGAAAGGTTATGGCTCGTGGCAAAAACAGCCAGTATTAAAGAATAAAGTGAATAAATGGTTGCAACAACGTTGTGAGGTGTTGGCGTTTTGTTCAGCACGCCAGGTTGATGGAGGGACAGGAGCAGTGTATGTGTTATTAAAACGAAAATAAGTGCTTGGACCAAAATTTCACGGTCTCTAAGAATTTAACAAAATCTTATGCCACAAAATTTTTGTCCTAGCACTTCAAATATGGGGAGTGGTTTGTGCCACTCCCGCGAATTGTGTTAATGACATTAATACTTGTTTATTTTTTTTGATCAGCATCACGAGAAGAACGTGGTGGTTGTCCATAAGGTGCATTTCCATAACCAGGATGACCCCAACCGCCATAACCAGGACCGTAACCACCATAACCAGGACCGTAACCATAACCTGGGCCATAACCACCGTAAGGATGACCATAACCGCCGTAAGGATAACCATAACCACGATTATAACCATTACCATAACCGTTACCGTAACCCTGACCACGACCATAACCACGACCACCCATGGAGGTACTGAAGTTCATATCACCCCAACCATTACCATCCATCCAGTCATCCATAAAATGATTATTGCCCCAACCATTATTACCACTACCACCCCAAGGACTCCAACCATTACCCCAACCAGGACCATTACCAAACCATGCTTGTGCTGGTGTTGTTGCAAGAGCTATCCCACTAAGAATAGCAGATAATGCCATCACTTTAGCCATCTTTTTCATGATCTTATCTCCAATTTAATGTAAAATATTGATTTTACTGATAAAAATATTAAAACTGACAATACTTACTAATTGCAACTATAAACTACGCTCTATCCAATATTAAATCACAAAGTATATTATTTAGTCAAGTATCCAAAAATATTTAAGAATTGAGTATGAAAAACTGTTAATTAATAATAGATTATCAGTTTTTCTGAATCTTTTTTCCACTCCCTACTTTTGCCTTCTCCACATCTTAAATAGGACTTAACTAAAATATATCCCTTTCTTCTTTCATTAAAAAGCAAAAATTTCTGATAACTTAAAAAATTAAATGCTCGAATATAAAGGATTTAGGGCATCTGAAATAATGGTGGTAATGATACAGTATTATAAGAATATTAGCAAGCACTAATTAATGCCACTAAAATCATCTTTAGAATAATTTTTTAGTAAATTTTAGAATATTAGTATATTCTAATATTGACATTACAGTAAGGCTGAATTTTATATTTTCAAGCCTCAACTTAAAATATTAGCAAATTCTAATATACTTTAAAAATAAGATTTATTTTTATATTTTCAAGTCACCCATTTAAAATGATGACAAGAAATTTAAAAATATTCTTCAAAATTAAGTATAAATAAATTTTAAAATAAACAAAATATTCTGCTATCTGAAATGACGATCTGAAATGACAATAGTAATGATAC
>JAUCGK010000467.1 GCA_030378085.1 Candidatus Parabeggiatoa sp. HSG14 | reverse complement strand
AAGCCAGACAGACTAATCCGTTGATTCCCCTAATCTGTTGTACTTACCTTTTAATCAACTCAATTTTTTAATAGAATATATGCATCGTAATTCATCTCCCTAACAAAACTAAGAGGATTTACAAAATATTGTTGACCCCTATCAAGCATCGCAGGCAGCCAGTTTAAAAAACACGTTTGTCGATGTCAAAGCCTATTTAGACAATGGCACACAAGTGATTATTGAAATGCAAGTCCTCAATCAATCCGATTCTGACAAGCAGGCATTGTCTAATGTCGCCAAAGCATACATCACGCAATTGGAAAAAGGTGACAAATACACCGAACTCCCGACAATTGGATTAACCTTCACCAACTTTGTGATGTTTCCACAAAAACAGTTGGAATCACAAGTGATTACCAACTATACTTTTTTAGAAAGACATCAACTGGTTCCTTATCCAGAGGAAATGAGATTGGTTTTTGTGGAATTGCCGAAATTTAACAAAAAACTACGCCAACTAAAAGGAATGGCAGATAAATGGATTTATTTTGTAAAAAATGTGGGGAGTATGAAATCGCTCCCCAAAACATTAGCCAATGACAAAGACATCAACCAAGCCCTAAGCATTGCCAATACCACAAGCTTAACGCCCAAAGAACTCGAATTACAAGAAAAAAAGTTAAGATGGCTCAGGGAGCAGAAGGATAATTTAGCGCGTGCCGAACAAGCAGAAGCGGCTTTAGAAGCGGCTTTAGAAAAGGCGGAGACGGAAAAACAAGCCGCTTTAGAAAAGGCAGAAGCGGAAAAACAAGCTGTTTTAAAAAAGGCAGAAGCAGAAAAACAAGTAGCTTTGGAAAAGGCTGAACAAACAGCTAAATTACAAATCGCGAAACAAATGTTACAAGCCCATGCGGATATTGCCTTTATTGGACAAGTGACGGGTTTAAAAAAGATGGAAATCACTAAATTAAAAGAATAACGAGCAACTCATAGGTTGGACTGATGTCGGTAAGGAAGCATTTCAGGAAGCAAAATCAATCTTGAATTCTGTGCCAATTTGTGCCAAAATATTTTCTACTTCTTTAGAAAATCCCTAAAAAACAAGCGTGATAACGAAGAGTTTAATGCTGCATTTGAGTCAATTAAAAAGTTAAGACAGTAACACGAAGATAACGAAATTGAATTGTGGTATTTCGATGAAACTGGTTTTGATTTGCAACCAACAGTACCTTATGCTTGGCAACCAAAAGGTGAAATAATTGAAGAGCCATCAGAATGCAGCAAACGCCTGAATGTATTATATTTTTTTACATCTGACAATTGTTTGGAACCCTTTTGTTTTGAATGCGGCGTTATAGCGTTTCCCGATTGCGTCAGGTACAAATCCCCTCTTTAATTAAGGCTAATCTTTACCCACAAGTACCTAGAGCAATTTTTGGAGTCCAAACCTTCAGGTTTGGCAGTTCGCGATGGAGTCCAAACCTTCAGGTTTGGCAGGAGCGAAGGACTTCAAAAACCCAAACCTGAAGGTTTGGACTCCAAAAAACCAAACCTAAAGGTTTGGACTCCAAAAACCGCTGGGTACTTGTGGGTAAAGATTAGTTAATTAAGGAGGGGATTTTGGGGAGGTTGGAGAAACGCTATAATACTGACGTTGTAATAGCTTGTTTCAACGCATTTATGAGAACTATGAAAAATAACACAAAAAGAATAGTCATAATGGATAATGCTTCTATACACACTAGTGGTAAATTTATAGACTGTATACCGGCTTGGGAAAAGGCTTATAATAAAATTTTTATCCAAATATAGTCCTGAATCAAACATCATTGAAATTTTATGGCGTTTTATAAAATATTATTGGCGAACTGAATCTGCTTATCTTTCCTTTGATAATTTGGTGAAAGAAGTAGAAAATATTTTGGCACAGAATTCAAGATTGATTTTGCTTCCTGAAGTGCTTCCTCAAAATGTTAGAAAACTTGTGCTTCAGTACTCAATAAAAATGGGCTTACCTCACACTGCACCAAATGCTAAGGGATAGGAGATTTTTAGGTTTTGGCACTAAATTTCTCCCTTTCTCCCTTTTCCCAATTTATTCCGTTTCAATTTCTTCTTTTTCTTCAACTTCTTTGGCGATGTCTTTAACAGCTTGATGATCCAAAAGTTTCTTAAACTTTGGGTTATTGAGCAGTGTCTTGAAGTCACCCGACATTACAGCACCTATTGTATCCGTGTCTTGCAAAATGGCTTGAAAATCAGGATCGTTTTGTAAGGACATAATGGTACCCATGATATTCTTATCGTTCATAATCTTGCTTTGTAGCGATTGCAATTCGGTACCAAGTACAGAGTTAGAAAAATCGGGCAATTGCTCTGTGATGGTTTCATTAGAAGTGACTTCATTAGAAATGATGGCTCGAATTTTGGTATCTTCAATCTCAAGAGTACCAAAACTACCTGAATTGACGGTATAAACACCCTCATTAAACGAAACGATTTCACCGAAAATTACACTACCATCATTGAGTTCAATTTGCCGCACTTCTCCAGCAAATACGCTACCATAGCACAACAAAATTACAAAAAAAGCACATTTTAGTTTCATCATCGTTCTCCTTGTGAATTGTAAAAAAAGAGGTTTTAGGAATCCAAAGCTTTAGCTGAGATTTTTGGAACGGATTTATTGACGGGGATGTCGTCGTTCAGCAATTTTTTCATCAGCCGTGTTACGGACAATCACTTCATATAAAATTGCTTCAGCATTACCATGTTTGCGTAATACCCGTCCTAAACGTTGGACATATTCACGATCACTGGCACTGCCTCCCAAAATTACTGCAATCTTCGCTTCTGGTACATCAATTCCTTCATTTAATACCTTCGTTGTGACAATAACCCGATAAATGCCATTACGGTAATTTTCTAAAATAGCTTTACGTTCAGCTGCCTTAGTTTGATGTGTGATAACGGGAATAAGATGCTGTCGGGCAATGCGATAAGCAAAACGATTATGAGCGGTAAAAATTAACATGGGTTGTTGAAGATGTTCGCGTAACAGTTGGTCAAGTATATCCAATTTACCTTGTGCTTGCTGAACAATATCTTTCCATTTTAATTCCGCCACTTTAGCGCGACGGGCTTCAACTTCAAAAGCACTGCGGCGCGTAAATTCATGCCACCATACCGATCCATGCGTTTCCCGTAAATGATTGTCTCGCACATACCCAATATAAGTGCCATACGCAATATCGTACACTTTTTTTTCGTATTCGTACAAATCAACTCTAACGCGCAAAGTGCGATATTCTGCAAGCTGTTCTCCCGTCAGATCATTAATCTCTTTTTGATAAACAACTGGCCCCACTAATTCATTTAACAATGCAACCGGATCAAGCGGATTAACGGCATTAAACAGTTGCAATTGGTCATTAGCAGTTACTTTTGATTTGCCAGAAGAAAAGGGACGAAAATTGTTTTGATGAGGATAAGTGGCGGTTAAACCGAGACGGTAGGGAGCTACACACATCAACGCAATTTCGTGCCATGACGGGGCAGGTAAATGATGAATTTCATCAAAAATTAACAACTTAAACAAATTACCTAACGTTTCCGCATGTGCCCATGCACTCGGATAAGTAGTCACAGTAATAGGTTGTGCTTTTTTTTCTAAACCATACCAAACCCCAATAGGAATCCCGAAAGCGTTTTCCAAACGAGCATACCATTGATGAAGTAAATCAATGGTTGGTACAACAACAAGAGTGCTAACGCCCATTTGAATCATAGCGCGTAAAGCTAACACCGTTTTTCCCGCCCCTGTCGGCAATACCACACTCCCCCAATGGTTAGCGGCTGTCCAAGCGTTCAATGCTTCAATTTGGTAAGGGTGCAGTTCCCAATTTTCCTGAAGGTTGAGGGGTAATTCTTGCCAACGTGGAACATTATTATGAATATTTAGTTCATAAAGCCAAGGACGTATTAACCGATAATCAACAGCACGACAACGCCATTTACCTTGAATCCAGAGAAATGGGCTTGGGGTTTCGACTTGCTGTGCCACATTGTCGATAACGATAGTTCCACCATCAAAATGGGCGCGGGCTATTTCTTCTACTTTGCCATCAAAAGGAATATGGTGTTTTTTTAGGGTTTTTTCGCTTATTGTGGCAGTGTCCAAAGAAGAAATTCCCCATTCAGATAAATAACCTGCCAGGTTTTGAAAACCTAACAGGTTTGATAACTTTAAATTTTAAGAACTAGACAGAAACCCTTAGTCTGCTTCTTGCTCTTTGGCGGGTGTTTCTGTGTTACTTGACGAAGAATCCTGAGCTTCTGGTTGACTTTCTTGTGGTTCCTGTTTTTCTATTTGACTCTGTGGCTGATTGACCAAATCTTTTGAGGACAAGAAATCGGTATTAGGTGGATTATTTTTTTGAGTAGGTGGATTATTGTTTTGAGGTTGTTGTGTCCACTCATCTGGTTGATTAACGATGGTTTTGGTTTCCCCTTTCAAGGTTTCCAATTGGGCTTGCAATTCTTCAATTTGCGTTTTAAACGTTATCTTCAATTGAGTGAGTTGATGGGCGAGTTCTTTCATTTGGTTATTTTGTTGCTTATCCAAAGTAACCGCATTTTTTTTCCACAACACCGAATCTTGCTGAAGTTTATCTGCCTGTTTGCTCAAATTTTCGATTTGCTCAGCCTTTTGTTTATCCGTTGCTGAGTCTATCACTTTCTCCTTTAAGGACTGTAACTCTGTTTGAAGTTGAGTCACTTTTTTATCTATTGGCTCTATTTGTTCATTCCCCTTCAAGGTTTCTAATTGTGTTTGGAGTCCTTGGAGTTGTTCTTTCTGAGCATTAGTCTGTGTCGTCAGTTCACTTTCCAACGTTGTCTTCATTTGAGTGAGTTGGAGAGCAAGTTTTTCTACTTTTTCTACTTGCTGAGTTTGTTGCTTATCTGAGTTTGTAGAGTTTTCTTTTAAGGAGTGTAAATCCGCTTGAGATTGATCGGCTTTTTGACTCAGTTGGTTTATCTGAACACTTGTTGAGGTAATCTCCCCTTTTAAGGACTGTAAATTTGTCTGGAGTTGACTCACTTGTTTGTCCACTTGAGCTATTTGCTCTGAAGTCGTTGTATCCTCTTTTAAGGAGTTCAAATTCGTTTGGAGTTGACTCACTTTTTGGTCCATTTGACCTATTTGTTGCCTATTTGAGGCGACAGTCTCTGTTTTCAAATGCAATTGGGAACGGATATCTTTGAATTGGCTCCCTTGCTTATTAGCAAGTGTCGCTATTTTACCTTCCAAGGTTATCTCTAATCGACCTGTTTGATTATCCAGTTCTCTTATTTGCCTATGGAGTGATCTAAAAGCACCAACCATTGTCGAAATTTCATCTCCCACACTTTTCTTTTGTTTTTTCGCTTGAGCATTCAAATTTTCTATCTGTTTGCTCTGTTGCGTATTCAAGGTCACTACTTTTTCTTTCAAGGCCAATAAACTTTTATCAATTTGAGTGACATGGCGATTCATTTGGTCTATTTGGTTATTCTGCTCATTGAGCAAAGTCACCTTTTCTGTCAAAGAAAGAGTATCCGTTTGAAGTTGGCTCGTTTGGCTGTTCAGTTTGCCTATCTGGTTACTCTGCTCATTGAGTGAAGCCACTGTTTCCGTCAAAGAAGTAACATCCACTTGGAGTTGCCTTGTTTGGTCGTTCAGTTTGCTTATCTGGTTACTCTGTTCATTGAGCGAAGTTACCGTTTTTCTCAAGGACGATACATCTGTGTTAAGTTGATCGGCTTTTTGATCCAATTGCTCCGTTTGCTGAATCTGTTGTTTATTCGAGGTTACCATATCCTCTTTCAAAGAAGACATCATCTTTTTAAGTTGCTCTAGTTGTTTTATCTGACCACTATTTTGAGCAACTGAATCCATCATATCCTTTTTCAAGGAAAGTAAGGAAAGTAAAGTCGTTTCAAACTGATTGGATTGAACACTCAGTTTTTTTATTTCATCACGATACTGCTTGACTTCAAGCGTTTTATCGCTTAAGGACTGCAAATCCGCTTTAAATTGACTTGAACTTTGACTTAGTCGTTTTAGTTGGTCCTTTTGATCCTTTTGCCGATTGACTGAGACTACCATCTCTTCTTTCAAAGTTTGTAGGACAAGCTCAAGTTGACTTGATTGAGTCTTAAGTTCAGAGAACTGTTCATTTTGAGCTTTAAGCTCACTTGATACCTGCCAATTCAAACCAATAACAGCCAAAACAGCGAAACCCACTGCGGTTAAAACTATGAAATTGTTTTTTTTAATCCGCAGATTTTCAGCATCTGCATTAAGGGTGCGATTTTGATTATTGTCTTTCTTTGCCATATACGAATTTCCTCGTTAAGATTGAGAAACCAATGCTTATATTAAAGTAGAATATTTTTAATGTCAAAATTTTACTTTGAATGAAAAAAAATTTTTATAACATTTCTTATCAGATTTTGAAATTGAAAGTAAAACTTATGAATCTTGCTTTAATAGGCATTGGCACACAGTAGAGACACATGGCCTGTGTCTCTACTAAAAAAAATGGAATTCAAAGCGAAGTTTTTATTAACTGATGTTACGCACATTATACACAAATACTTAAGTCGTTGATTTTATGGTAGGGTGTATAACTGATGAAAGCCAAGCCTTAAGACAATAAATCTCAAGGCTAAGAAGTTCAGTGCGTAACATCAGTTAAAAAGTTTAAAGATAATATTTTATAAAAAAAATAGTAAAAATTTAATTTATAAAATAATTTTTAAAGTAAATATTTACAAATAATGTATAAATATAATATATTTTATGTTGTTTTCTAATAAACCAAATACTTGAATTGTAAATTTTAGATATCTTAAATGGGTTGTAAATTTTAAAAATTCAATGTTTTCAAAAAATTGGATTTTTCACCACTTTTTTTTTAATTATTTAAAACCACTTAAGATAGAATATTATGCCATTTTTGATAAACTGATAGATGGCTAAGTATTTAACCTGGTTGCAAATAGTGAATAGCTTTTATTTTTTTTGGTAATTTTTAATCGACATCAATCAAGAAAACAATGTTTTAATGTTGTATTAAGATAGCATTTTTTTCATAATTACTTTATTACCAATTATCGACTAAAGTTAAGTATTTTTAAACTTGTCTTAAATGAAATTCTAATAATTCAAGGTAACATTTGCTCGCTATTCGCCATTCAGTATTTGCACAAAATTCAAGAAATTTGGGGGAATAAATGGGTACATATCTTTTCACATTAGGTTTGTTACTATCACCACTCGTCTTATGTTCTTGTTTAGAGCAACCCAAGAATGAAGAAATTGTCTCCCCCATGGTTATTCCTAGTCAACCAAATACTGTAAATTCACATCGGGGGCAACGTGGTGGTGAAAATAAGTCTCATACTGGGCAAAAAGAAATTGTCCCTGTAGTTATTTCTAGCCAACCAAACAATACAAATTTACATCAGGGGCAGATTAATGGTGAAAATGAGTCTCGTACTAGGAAAGGCGATGAAAGAAATGTGAATCAAGAGTTGGTGGAAATTTGTGAACAAGTGGATCGTGCCGTCAGAAATTTTCTGGGTTGCGAGATAATTTCAGTACTTGCAAAACCAGATCGTGTAGAAAGTTTTAAGGTTAACCCTAAATGGAATCCAAAAAAGCGAAATAATACACTAAGCGGATTTCCTATTGTCAAACAAGGTAATGATCTAAGTGGGGAATTGTTGAAAAATTTTCAAACCTTAGTTTTTGATCAAAATAGTTACCTTTTAGGGACTGAAAAACGGTGTTTTTTTCGCCCCAAAGTGGGGTTACACTTTATTAAAGATAAAAGTGAGGTCAATATTCTTTTATCTTTTTCTTGCGATATTTGGTTAGTTTTTTATGGAGAAAATAAAAAATT
>JAUCGK010000242.1 GCA_030378085.1 Candidatus Parabeggiatoa sp. HSG14 | reverse complement strand
TCAGAGACTCAGGATGAGGCTTTTACTTTTATTAGCTTTGCTTGAATTATATCTTATGGCATATTTTCGAGAAGATTTAAGTCTAAATATATTATATAATGGATAGTTTATTTTTAACCATGTCCACTTTTAAGGAAAATAGATGCAAAATCAAGAAAAATATACAAATCCCCAGGAACTTTTTCAGTCTTTTTCTAAAGACACCGAGAAGTTTTTGAAAAGTTTTACGTCCCAGCAATGGCAGGAAATGCTCAGAGGATTCATGCAGTCATGGAATTCTTTGATGACGCAATCGTTACAAAATCCACAGAATTGGGTAGAAATAATGGCCCGTTATCAACAACAACAGATGAATTTGTGGCTAAAAATGTTAGGGGCAAAGCAAGGCGAGTCCTTAGAACAAGTGGTCACTCCCCAAAAAGGTGATCGTCGTTTTGCAGCCCCACAATGGAATGAAAATCCGATTTTTGATTACATTAAACAGTCTTATTTGCTGGCTTCCAATACGCTGACAGATATGGCAAAGGGTGCTAATCTTGATGAGGACAATCAGAAAAAACTGGATTTTTATACCAAGTATTTTGTGGATGCGTTATCGCCCACGAATTTTGTGGCAACTAACCCAGAAGTCATGCAGCTTGCTATTGACACCAAAGGGCAAAGTTTGGTTGATGGGTTGCAAAACTTGTTAGGTGATTTAGAAAAAGGCCGCATCAGTCAAACAGATGAATCGGCTTTTGAACTGGGTAAAAATCTTGCGGTTACCCCTGGGACTGTTGTCTATGAAAATGAGTTGATGCAGTTGATTCAGTATAAACCTTCTACGGAGTCTGTCTCAGATCGTCCTCTTCTTATTGTTCCGCCTTGTATTAATAAATTCTACATTTTAGACTTGAGGCCAGAAAATTCCTTTGTTAAATATACGGTTGACCAAGGCAACACTGTCTTTCTTATTTCTTGGCGCAACCCAGATAAAGAACAGGGTAACGTGGATTGGAATGATTATCTTGACTTAGGTGTTCTTAAAGCGATTGATATTGCTAAAGAGATTACTGAAGCTGAAAAAATCAATGCAGCCTCTTGGTGTATTGGAGGAACTCTTTTAGCGACAGCATTGGCAGTTTTGCATCACAAACAAGATAATTCAGTAGCATCCGCTACTTATTTTACAACCATGCTAGATTTTTCCGAACAGGGCGATTTGGGTATATTTATTAATGAGAAACAACTTACCCAACTTGATTCTCAATTGGAACAAGCAGGAATACTTTCTGGCAAGAGTTTAGTTTGGACGTTTTCCACAATTCGTGCCAATGACTTAATTTGGTCTTATGTGGTTAATAACTATCTCAAAGGGCAAGCTCCAAAACCATTTGATATTTTGCATTGGAACAACGATCCTACCAATTTGCCAGGCAAAATGTATCATTATTATATCCATAACATGTATGTGGAAAATAATTTGGTAAAACCCAATGCTTTAACACTTTGCGGTGTGCCTATTGATTTGAGCAACATCAAAACGCCCAGTTATTTTATTTCAGCTATTGATGATCATATTGCACCGTGGAAAACAACTTTTACAGGAACCCAATTGATGGGGGGAGATGTGGAATTTGTACTCGGTGCCAGTGGACATATTGCTGGTGTGATTAATCATCCTACTAAGAAGAGACGTAACTATTGGATCAATGGTCAACAGGATAACGGACCAGCACATTGGTTGGAAACTGCCGAATCTCAACCAGGGAGTTGGTGGCCTCATTGGATTGAATGGCTTAAAAAACAAGGGGGTGAAGAAATTGAAGCACCAACAACATTAGGTAATACTAATTATCCCCCTATTGAAGATGCACCTGGACGTTATGTAACCAAACGTATTTGGTAATATAATGAATCTAGAGACACACAGCCATGTGTCTGGCCTATATTTTTACAACGACAAAAATATTGATTCCAAACCGGTTGATATTTTTTACATGTAGAGACACACGGGGCCGTGTGTCTCTATATCAGAGGTTCCAAGTTTTCCGAAGTTTTTAGTATCCATAAAATTGAGTTTTGCCACTTATTTTATATTTTCAATGAATGGCTGAACGAAAACCTATTTTGCCTAATGCTAGGTCGTTCCAAATATCTAAACTATTAACTGATGTTACGCAGATAGCTTCCAAACTGGAGTGCAAAATTGAGGACACCCCCCTAACCCCCCGTACACAGGGGGAAGTCCCAAAATAGAAAAATTAAAGCAAAGTGTCAAATGATGTTTGGTTCCACCCGTGTACGGGGGGTTAGGGGGGTGTCCCTAAAATTATTTGAAGTACAGTGCGTAACATCAGCTATTAAGAAATCCATTTTTTCAAAAAATCGGATTTCCTTGACTAAAAAATGGTACAGAAACGGGAGCGATCCTGGACGAATTCCCCTCTTCAATAAATAAAATACCAATGGTTTGAATTTTAAAGTCAATTTTTAAAGGGTTTTCGCTCAGACACTATATACATTTAACTATTCCCATTTTATATTTTGTAGTTCCATTAAAGTAGTCATATTGAAGTTTAGAACTTTGTACAAAACTTCGCTATTACTACCTATTATTTTTCATTCTTAAAAAGGAAACACTGTGACTGAATTTGAGGGTCAAATCTGGGCTGTTCAAGATAACGATGATGTCAATTTTATCTGCATTAATAAGCGGGTTAAAAGGAAAATTCTAGCCATTAGCGAGAGAGGGCGGGAACTGCGAGTATCCGAAGATAAGCTGTTATGGCAACATCCTAACCGAGTTAAAGAACCAGATGACTGGCCACATAAATTCACAAAAATTCAAGCTACGGTGAATTCGTTGTGTGAAGATATCGATGTATCATTGTTATGGGAAAGTGCTTTAGAATTAGAACTATCAGAAATCAATGATTTAACTGAGTTATATTTTGGAGAAGAAATAACCACTGAACATTTGGCTGCTATTTGGCGAGTACTTGCCCAAGAACGTTTTTATTTTAAGCGTCGGAACAAAGATTGGGAAGCCCGCAGTGCTGAACAAGTTTCCGAGTTAAGAACTCAGCATGAACGTGAAATGGCACGAATTAAAGCACAAGGGCTTGCCCATGATTGGTTAAAAAAACTTGCTAAAATTCCTTTACCTGCTTTTCCTACCTTATCAACCGCTCAAAATAGTAGTGAAGAGAACAAGGTGGAAGAAATTTTTCAGGTCATAGAAATACCTGAAGACATTATCCCTTTTGTAGAACGTTTAGAAGGATGGTTACGGGGTGATGCTGATAAAGCAGTAGAAGAATTAATGAGTCGCATAGCAACAACGGTTCAACTCACAGGACGTGAATTTGCTTTTGAAACGCTACAAAAAACAGGACGCATACCTCTTGATACAGATCGTGATGTGGTTGTGGGTGGGTTAAAGTCTGAATTTTCAGCATTAGTCAATGAAGCTGCTCAAGCAGTAAAACCTTGGCAACCCACAAAAACACAAAATATTACTCAGTTACTCTTTAGTATTGATGATGAAGAAACCCGTGAAGTTGATGATGCGTTGAGTATTGAACGCGATGGCTTAGATTGGAAACTCACGATAGCTATTGCCGATCCTGCCAGTGTCATTCATTGTGGTGATATTTTAGATAAGGAAGCGATGCGGCGTGGTACGACAGTTTATTTACCGACACAAACGGTATTGATGTTACCAGAATGTATTTCTTGTGATATTGCCAGTTTAACGGCTGAAGAAGTTCGTTCATCGCTTGTGATACGTGTATGGATGAATGAAAAAGGTAAAGTGACTAAAAGTGATATTAGCCGAGAACCGATACAGGTGATGAAACGCCTGCATTATAGTGATGCTGATAAGTTGATTGAACAGGGAGAAGATGAGACTGCTCAACGTTTACGTGAATTATTGATTTGTGCAAAACTTCTATTTGCTCAGCGTCAAGCAGAAGGTGCGATTATTTTACAACGTCCTGAATATAAAATCAGTGTCAATCAAGGTACGATATCAGTCACGATGATTGAAAGAGAGTCGCCCAGTCGTTTGCTGGTGGCAGAGATGATGATTTTGTCAAATCATGTTGCTGCTAAATATGCTTATCGTCACAACATACCGTTTATTTATCGCGTTCAAGATCCGCCATTACAACCTATTACTCAATCAATGATAGCAGAACCACTCGGTTTTCATAAAATTCGTAAACTTTTAGGCCGTTCTTCATTATCTTTACAACCAAGAGGACACAGTGGTTTAGGTTTATCTATGTATACCCAATTGAGTTCACCGTTGCGCCGCTTTGCTGATTTGGTGATGCAACGCCAGTTGATGGCGCATTTTGTGGAAGAAGAATTGCCTTATGATGATGAAGAATTGCTTAAAGTGTTAGAAACAGCTGAACGTACTACACGCGAAGCACGTTCTATCGAAGGAGAAGCAAAAAAGCGTTGGCTTATGCAATATTTGAAACAAAATTGGGGTAATAAACCTTTGGATGCACTCGTGCTTAGTGAAGCAAAATCGGGTTACAAAGTTGAAATGCAACCTTGGGGTGTAGAAGCATTTTTGGCAACTTCGAGAAGTTTAGAAATTAGTGAAATAGTGGTAGTAGTTACCGATAAAGTGCGTGTCAAAGCAGGAACTGTACGCCTAAAATTAAATGTCAGATAAAAAATAGAATTTGGCAGAAGACAATAATGATATTTTACCAATTACCAATCACCTAATGAGCTGAGCAATGACCAAGATGCTCAATAGATTTAAAATCTTTAAAAAAGCGTCACTGACCCATACGACCCTTTTCAAAGTTGGCAGTTGGATTACACTTGTGATCGTTCTGACAGCTATGACCAGTTATTTGTTTGTTGCTTCAAAAATTGAGAAACAAATCCTTGACCAACTTGAAAATTATATTGCGGTACGTAATCATTGGGAAAATAATACGTTTACATTAATACAAGACAATCACGCCAAACTGAAAACGGTACTCATTGAACGTTTAAAGAAAGTGTTAAATCCTAAAATGGATTCCAATATTTCCTCTTCACTTTTAACTTTTAATACTTTATTTACTCGTTATGCCGATGGTGTCATCCGCAATCATCCTGACCATTTTGATGGCAACCGACAGAGTTGTCTTTATATTGATAAATCATTGTCCATTAATTCGGATATTCAGCGGAAAATACTCACTTTTTATGAATTGACTAATCAATACGGTCAAGCATGGTCAAGTCGTTTTGATAATACCTATATTTTTACGCCAGACAATACTATTACCCAATATTGGCCCAAAGAATCTAAATGGTGTCAAAAGGCAACAGCAGATTTCAAGTTGGCGCAACAAGAATATTTTTTGCTTGCTAATCAAGCACATAATCCTGCACGTACCACCGTTTGGACAGGCGTATATCGTGAACCTATCACAAATAAGTGGTTGATATCTGCGGTTACACCTGTTGATATCGATGGCCAACACATTGCAACTATTGGTAACGATATAGCATTAGATGATTTATTGGAACGCACCTTTAATCAATACTTAGAGAATACTTACAATATGATCTTCAAAAGTGATGGACGTTTAATCGCACATCCACACTGGACAGAGACTATATTGAAGAATGGTGGCAAGTTTAATATGCTGAAAGATGGTGATACCCAACTTAAGCACATTTTTAATCTTGTTCACAATAAGGGAGTAGGTATTGTAGAAGATGAAAAAAATTATCAATATTTAGCCGTTGCTAAAATAGCAGCACCTGATTGGTATTTTGTCACGGTTTATCCTAAAACATTTATTGCAAGAACTGCTTGGCAAACGGCTCAACTGATTCTTATTTTGGGTATCGTTTCATTGTTAATTGTGTTAGGTATTTTGTATGTTATCATGCATCAGCAAATTACGACCCCTTTAAATGAATTTTTAATTGCAACACAACGGCTTGGTGTCCATGATTTTGACTTAAAGCTTGATCTTCATCGGAAAGATGAATTGGGACGTTTAGCTGATTCTTTTAAAGCAATGGCCACAATTTTGGGTACAAGAGAAAAGGAACTTGTTGATTATGCAAATGATTTAGAGCAACAAACCTCAGAACTAACACGCGCCAAAGAAAAAGCAGAAACAGCCAATGTCACCAAAAGCCAATTCATTGCTAATATGAGCCATGAATTACGAACACCGCTCAATGCTATTATTGGTTATAGTGAAATGCTGCAAGAAGATGCAGAAGATATGGGAGAAGAGGGTTTTGTTGACGATCTTGAAAAAATCCATGCGGCGGGTAGACATTTATTAGGACTCATCAACGATGTATTAGATATCTCCAAAATAGAAGCCGGCAAAATGGATATCTACATTGAGAACTTCGATTTAGTCTCTATGCTTGATGAAGTCGTTACTACTATTCAACCTCTGATAAACCGGCAGAATAATAAACTTCAAATACAATATAGTGATCACTTGGGTGAAATGCAGGCTGATCTCACAAAAGTACGACAAGCTTTATTAAATCTGCTAAGTAATGCATCTAAATTTACTGAAAATGGCACTGTTACATTAACGGTTAACCGTGATAAATCGCCTCCCCCATTTATTGAAGAAATTACAGAAAACAAAGAGGATGAAAAAATTTCTCCGTATGTTGAGATAGAAGGTGATTGGATTACATTTGGTGTGAGTGATACCGGTATTGGCATGACTGATGAACAACAAACAAAGATTTTCCAAGCCTTTACTCAAGCGGATGCTTCTACAACTCGTAAATATGGGGGAACAGGATTAGGTTTAGTCATTACCAAACGTTTTGCGGAAATGATGGGAGGAACAGTTAATGTAGAAAGCGAATTTGGCTATGGGAGTACGTTTAAAATATATTTGCCCACAAAAGTCATTACCGAAACTCAGTCTGACGAAAATATTGATGATGAGGAAGAAAAGGATTCACAAGAACAAGGCAGGGTACTCGTTATTGATGATGATCCTGTGGTTCGTGATTTATTCAAAACTTATCTCAGCAAACAAGGTTACCAAGTAGCTGTTGCAGATGGGGGTGATGAGGGCTTAAGACTTGCACGAAAATTACAGCCTGATGCGATTACGCTTGATGTGATGATGCCTGGTATGGATGGTTGGATGGTGTTATCTGCTTTAAAAACAGATCCCGCATTAGCAGAGATTCCTGTGATTATGGCTTCAATGATTGAAGATAAACGTTTAGGCTATTCATTAGGTGCTGCGGATTATTTGACTAAGCCTGTTGCTCGTGATCAATTGATGTCTGTTTTGAATAAATATAACATTGACAAACAAGCTGATCGTCATATTATGGTTATTGAGGATGAAGCCACCTCACGGCAAATGATAGAAACCATGCTCAAAAAAGGCGGTTTACATGTTTCCACCGCAGAAAATGGCCGTATTGGTTTGGAAAAAGTCGCCAAAAAACAGCCCGACTTGATTCTGTTAGATTTGATGATGCCTGAAATGGATGGTTTTGAATTTGCGTCCCGTTTACGCGAACATGAAAATTGGCGTGACATACCTGTTATTGTATTAACTGCCAAAGATATTACTTCTGAAGATCGTGCAAAACTGAACAAATACGTTCAAACGGTGTTTCAAAAAGGTGCTTATAATAGAGATAAATTATTAAAAGAAATTAGAAACTTGATAGAAAAAAATCCCTTACCTGATGTAACTGAAATAATTGGGAATGGGTAATCATTTTTTTTAGATGTCACATTGTCCATAGATATTCAGAAAAATAACTTCAAAAAACCTGACAGGTTTTAGAAACCTGTCAGGTTTGATGTGTGAAATTATTTACTGATGTTACGCAGATAGCTTTCAAACTGGAGTGCAAAATTGAGGACACCCCCCTAACCCCCCGTACACAGGGGGAAGTCCCAAAATAGAAAAAGCAAAGTGTCAAATGATGTTTGGTTCCACC
>JAUCGK010000241.1 GCA_030378085.1 Candidatus Parabeggiatoa sp. HSG14 | reverse complement strand
CAAATGATGTTTGGTTCCACCCGTGTACGGGGGGTTAGGGGGGTATCCCCAAAATCTGTTACAATCAGCAAAATTTCATTTTGCACTACTCTGGTATTCACTTTTGAAGTACAGTGCGTAACATCAGGTATTAAGTTAATGGCATTGAGGCTGTTGTGGATATATTATTTTTTGTGAATTGACTTAATATGTATGACAATGAAAGACAAATCTTGGAGTCTTCCTTTACCCGTTTATAGATAGAGACTGCCGTGCGTCTCTACCATGATAAATATTGGATTCATCACAGGAAAATTTACAGCAAGAAATATTTCATCTATGAAGTTGAAAACAAAAAAAATATTGTTATTAAATAAAACATTATAATTTGATTTCTCCCAATCTCCTCCAAAAAATTTTTAATGGAAATTGAAAATTGGATAATCAAAAAATTAACGGGCTATGAAGAATTCTTAATTTCTAAAATAAATAATAAACACGATGCAAGGCTTCTTCAACTTTTTGCCTCAAACTAATTTTATTGATTTGTCTTTTTAATGGATATGCGATTGTTTTAGGAACCTTACAAAAAAAACAATTGGTTATAACTTAAAACTGAGCATTACGTCAATGACTTTTTGAATTTGAAATGGATTCAATTTTATGAAGTCTTAATTCTCTTAACGAACCACGAGAAAAAATTAGAAATATTTAATTTAGTAGGAAAAAAATTATGGCACAGTTATCTGATACAGAGTATGATGAAGATGTTCTTGAGAGAGAAGAACAACCAAAACTTAAGCGTCCACCGTTATATAAAGTAATACTATTGAATGACGATTACACACCTATGGATTTCGTTGTTCAGGTTTTAGAGGTCTTTTTTGGTAAGGGGCGAGAGTCAGCTACCAATATTATGTTACAAGTACATACCCAAGGTAAAGGCATCTGTGGCACTTATAGCCGTGACATTGCTGAAACAAAAGTGGCTCAAGTCAATAATTATGCCCGTGAAAACCAGCATCCTCTCTTATGTACAATGGAAGAAGTATAAAAAGAAGTCCTTACAAAGGAACAGAAGAAAAAAATTCCCAATGAACGTTGCAAGCTTCGGAACGTAGTTTCACAATTTCCAATTCACAATTTTCAAAATGAACGAGGTTCTTGAACATGTTAAGTAAGGAACTTGAATTAAAACTGAATACAATTTTTCAAGCAGCTCGCCAAAAACGTCATGAATTTATGACAGTAGAACACCTCTTAGTGGCATTACTAGAAATTAAGGATGTTGTTCAAATCTTACAGGCTTGTGGCTCAAATATGAAGGCACTGAGAAAAGACTTATCTCATTTTTTAGAAGAAAATACCCCTAAATTACCCAAATACGATAAACGGGATACGCAACCCACATTAGGTTTTCAGCGGGTGTTGCAACGAGCAGTCTTTCATGTGCAGTCTTCAGGTAAAAAAGAAGTCACAGGGCCAAATGTATTAGTCGCTATTTTTGGAGAGCGTGAATCACAAGCAGTATATCTTCTTGATCAACAAGATGTAACTCGTTTGGATGTTGTCAATTATATTTCTCATGGTGTTTCCAAAGCAGATTACGATAATCCTGAACTTACGCCAGCACTTGATGACGAACAAAATGGTGATACTGCACCTGCTAAAAATCCTTTAGAAATTTTTACAGTGAATCTCAATGAACTAGCTATAAAAGGCAAAATAGACCCACTTATTGGGCGAGAAGCTGAAATAGAACGCACTTTGCAAATTTTATGTAGGCGACGAAAAAATAATCCCTTATTGGTTGGTGAAGCTGGGGTTGGAAAAACTGCCATTGCTGAAGGTTTAGCGAGATTGATTACGGAGAAAAAAGTACCCGAAGTTTTGGCGGAAAGTATTATATATTCTTTAGATATGGGTACCTTGTTGGCAGGCACAAAATATCGCGGTGATTTTGAAAAACGTCTCAAAACTGTTTTAATTGAACTCGGTAAAAAAACAGGTGCAGTTTTGTTTATTGATGAAATTCATACCATCATTGGTGCTGGGGCAGCTTCTGGGAGTGCGATGGATGCTTCTAATCTGCTTAAACCCATGTTAGCGGATGGAGAAATTAAATGTATCGGTTCAACGACTTACCAGGAATATCGAGGTATTTTTGAAAAAGATCGGGCTTTAGCACGCCGTTTTCAGAAAATTGATGTCCCTGAGCCTTCCATCGATGATGCTGTACAAATATTAAATGGGCTTAAAAGCCGTTTTGAAGAACATCACGAATTAAAATATACTCCTCAAGCCTTACAAGCAGCAGCTGAGCTTTCTGCCCGTCATATCAATGACAGACATTTACCTGATAAAGCCATTGATGTCATTGATGAAGCAGGGGCTGGACAACGTTTGCAACCCGCCGAAAAACGCAAAACAACTCTTGGAATCAACGATATTGAACACATCGTTGCTAAAATTGCCCGCATCCCCCCAAAAAATGTCTCCGTGTCTGATAAAGATACTTTAAAAAATCTTGAGCGTGATTTAAAAATGGTTGTTTATGGTCAAGAGGATGCCATTGAAACCTTAGCACAAGCAATTAAAATGTCTCGTTCTGGTTTAGGAAATCCAGAAAAACCGATTGGCTCATTTCTTTTTGCAGGCCCTACAGGTGTCGGTAAAACTGAAGTCACTCGCCAATTAGCTCGCATTATGAGCATAGAATTTATTCGTTTTGACATGTCCGAGTATATGGAACGACATACGGTATCCCGTTTGATTGGTGCGCCGCCTGGCTATGTCGGTTTTGATCAAGGTGGCTTACTGACAGAAGCCATTAATAAACAACCTCATGCCGTATTGCTTTTAGATGAAATTGAAAAAGCGCACCCTGATGTTTTTAATTTGCTATTACAAGTCATGGACCATGGTTCATTGACGGATACTAATGGACGTAAGGTTGATTTTCGGCATGTGATACTTGTAATGACAACCAATGCAGGGGCTGAACAAGCGAATCGTCCTTCCATGGGATTTAATCCACAAGACCATTCGACTGATGCAATGGTAGCTATTAAGCGTACTTTTGCCCCTGAATTTCGTAATCGCTTAGATACTATCGTACAATTTAAAGCGTTATCGCATGAAACCATCGCCCATGTCGTGGACAAATTCATCATTGAACTCGAAGCACAATTGGAAAATAAACATGTGACTATTGATGTAGATGAAGCAGCGCGACATTGGTTAGCAAAACATGGCTACGATCCCTTGATGGGTGCTAGACCAATGGTACGTTTAATTCAAGATAAAATTAAAAAACAATTAGCAGAAGAATTATTGTTTGGAAAGCTTGAAAAAGGGGGACATGTGCAGGTACGTGAGATGGATGATGAATTGGTATTTGCCTTTGAAAGCGCAAAAGTTGCTGAAGTAGCGATACCAATTTAAGGAAAGATGGAGTCCAAACTTTAGTTTGGTTGTCTTCCAAAATAAATTTTGGACTCCACCACAAGTTTGATTTTTTGACATTCAAAACGGAGTATATAATGGAATCAGCAACTATTTATCAACAAGCAGATTATTTACTCAGTGCTCATACACTTGAACAATTGCCTGACGATATTGGATCTGAGGTTGCTTTTGCGGGACGTTCTAATTCAGGTAAATCCAGTGCTATCAATGCCATTACCAGAAAAAAATCATTAGCCAGGACAAGTAAAACGCCAGGACGCACTCAACAAATTATATTTTTTAAATTAGACGATGCTCACTGTTTAGTTGATTTACCCGGTTATGGATATGCCAAAGTACCGTTGGCAATCAAACAGCATTGGCAAAAAACGCTGGAACGCTATTTGCTGACCCGCCGTTGTTTGCATGGCTTGATATTAATGATGGATATACGTCATCCCTTAACCGAGTTTGATCAACAAATGCTCAATTGGTGTAGCCTTTCTAATATGCCAGTCCATATCTTGTTAACTAAGGCAGATAAACTCAGCCGTGGTAAAGGAAGTATCGTGTTACAACAAGTACGAAAACATTTAGCGAACTTGTCAGGGGAAATGAGTGTGCAATTGTTTTCAGCGTTAAAACGAACAGGTATTGAGGAAGTTCAAACATGTTTAACTAAGTGGTTTAATTATAAATAATGCTTGAATAAAAACTATAAAGGAATATTTTGGAGATAACATTTAAATAGTGTGTTGGAGTTCAAAGCAAAGCTTTATCAGAATTTGCACAAAGCTTCGCTTTGAACTCCGAACCTATTGAGCTGACTGATGGCTTCGTTGCAGCATTTCTTGGGCGTGGGCTAGGGTTTGCGAGGTAATTTCTACCCCTCCCAACATACGTGCAATTTCTTCAATACGTTGTTGGTTATCTAGCAGATGAATATCAGTGTGGGTACTTTTTTGGTTAAAGGTTTTATTGACTTGTAAATGATGATGTCCTTGACAAGCAACTTGTGGCAAATGAGTGATGCACATCACTTGACGTTGTTGAGCTAAGTGGTTGAGTGATTTTCCGACAATTTCTGCAATCCCCCCTCCAATACCAACATCAACCTCATCAAAGACTAAAATAGGTACACCGTTACTTTGTGCAGTAACAACTTGTATTGCCAAGCTAATTCTTGATAACTCACCGCCAGATGCAACTTTTTGCAATGATTTAGGGGGATGTCCTGGGTTGGTTGTGACTAAAAATTCAACCATATCAGTACCAGTCGCAGTGGGGGGAGCTTCTTCATCAGCACTAACAGCAATGACTAAATTTCCACCTGACATACCCAGTTTATCCATCTCGGTTGTTATTTGTTTGGCTAATTGTTGTGCGGTTTGAACACGCTGTTGGTATAATGCCTCAGTAGCTACTCGATAGGCTTGTAATGCTTCGGTCAATTCTGCTTCTAAACGATTGGCGTTTTCTTCATAGTTTTCTAATTCAGTTAATTGTTGACTCAGTTTTTCAAAATGTGCCGGCAAATCGTTAAAACGGACATGATGCTTGCGTGCCAAATCCTGAAGTGTTGCAATTTGTTGTTGAACTTCTTGCAAATTAGCAGGATCAATATCTAAATGATGTAGATATTGGCGTAACTCCCCTACCGCCTCTTGAGTTTGGATAATAGCATTTTCCACTAGTGCAATAATGTCATCCAATTTGGGATCATGCTGTTGCACTTCTTCTAAGGCATGATTTGCTTTACTAAGCGTTGATAATGTTGCGCCGCCTTCATCGTTATCAAGTAACATCAAAGCAATCTCACAGTGTTCTAACAACTTTTGAGCATGAGTCAAACGATGGTGTTCTTTCTCTAATCGTTCTAGGCTTTCAGTTGTTAAGTCAAAAGCTTCCAGTTCTTGTACTTGATAACGCAAAAAAGCGATTTGATCGAAACGATTTTCCCCACCTAAGCTATCTAATGCGGTTTTCAAAGATTTCCAATGTTCATAAGTCTGTTTCACTTGTTCCAAAATACTTGGAGAGGAGGCTGTGTCATCAAGTAATTGACGTTGTATATCTGATTTAAGTAATGACTGATGAGCATGTTGACCATGAATATCTATTAAATATTCTCCGAGATGACGTAAAATTTGTACGGCAACAGGCTGATCATTAATATAACCTCGTGAACGCCCATTATAGTTAATCACACGACGTACTTGACATTCGTGGCTACTTTTTAAATTTTGTTGTTGTAACCATTTGAAAGCAGGGGATGGTAAAGTAAAAACTGCACTCACTTCAGCAGTTTCACAACCTTGTCGCACCACCGTACTATCTGCCCTATCACCAAGAACGAGGCCAAGTGCATCAATTAAAATAGATTTACCCGCACCTGTTTCTCCGCTGATGATAGTAAGTCCATTATTGAAGTGTAATTTTAACTGTTCAACAATGGCAAAATTTTCAATCTGTAGATAATGCAACACTTTTATTTAATTGAAGAGTTCAAAAATTGATAATTGGTAATTAAGATAACTGTTCAGATAAATTTTGGCTTCTGATTGATATTATAACTTCGCACTGTCACAAATTGTTGTCCTAACCGGAGAAGAATTACATTGCGAAACAAACAAGGCAAAAAATTTTGCCTCAATTGGTATTTTATTTTCCTGCAACTCTTTTACTCCAATCCAATTTTGCACGTAACGTCGCGTAATGGTCATGCCCTTCAGGGTGGATTAAGTGAATGTATTGGTGTTTTTCGATGACAATACGGTCTCCTGAAATCAAGGGTTGACACAAAATACCATCACCACTTAGTGGTATTTCATCTGTTTGATCTGGTTCAATAGTGATTTGTATGCGGCTATCACCATCAATGACAAGTGGACGACTACTCAAAGTATGGGGACAAATAGGTACCATGACTAAAGCGTTTAAAGAAGGATGTACTATAGGTCCACCTGATGAAAGCGCGTAAGCGGTAGAACCTGTAGGGGTTGCCACCACCAAACCATCAGCACGTTGACGATTAACAAAATGTCCATTAATCGTTGTATCAAAAGTCAACATGTGTGGACGACATCCTCGATGAATAGCTATATCATTTAAGGCATTACAATGAGCTAAACTGTGTTCATTACGATACGCTTGAGCATAAATTAAAAAACGATCTTCCTTAATAAATCTCCCTGCTAAAATTTCACTCAGATATTTTTCTATTTCCAAAGGACTTATATCGGTTAAAAAGCCCAATCGCCCTAAATTAATGCCTAATAGGCTCACATCATATTTAGCTAATAAACGTGCCGCCTGTAATAATGTACCATCGCCACCAATTATGATAATCAAGTTACAACGCTCGCCCAATGCTTCCGTATTAGCGACAATATTCAAATCTGTCTGGGGTAATAATTGTGCGCTAGGGGCATCAATTACTACGTCAGGATGACGTTCACGCAGAAAATCTACTACAACTTTTAAGTAGTTTTTCACTTGTACGTCACCACGTTTGGCAATAAGCCCTATACTGTTAAACATAAATTTTGTGTGGAACAATGTGAGCGTGTCAATTAATAATGAAAAATGAAAAATATTTAATTTAAAGTAATTCTTTAATATATAAGATGTTCAGAAAAATAATTTTCGGTTATAAACCTGCCATGTTTTGAAAACCTGGCAGGTTTTGCGAAGTTCTTTACCTGAAAAATTATAGATGTTATTTTCAGCAAAAAAAACTTAGATAATACAGGATTTTTTATTCAATAGTTTTTATTGTTTTAACGTGACGTTCAACTTTAAATGTTATAACTAATTGATTTTAATAAAATTTAAGTGATTTAGTTAGTTTAGCATTTTTGTTTTATAACATGAAACAATTACATAAACCATTATTATTATCAGCAAAAAATAAAACTAGTACAGTAAATACTAAGTCCACATAACATATTTTAGATAGCCATACGCATGAACACAGCGTTTTGCACACAAAAGTTATTATGTGAACTTACCTGTTGGTGTACTAGATAGGAAGACTTTACTTATTTTGATAGTTTTATTGCTTTATACATGGAAGGATTTATCAAAACCATCAGATAAATCTTTAGGATAAAACCATTAGAAACTTTAAAAAACATCAACCTCGAAAGCTCTTAGAAATACCCAAAAAAATAAATTATTCTCCCTTGAGTCATTCCCTAATGAATAAGGATTTAATAACTTCCAACTTTGAGGCTCAAACCTGACGGTTTTCAAAACCTGTCAGGTTTAAGATTCGGATTTTATTTAATTTCTTATTCCTAATAGAGTAAAAACAGGCTATTTAACTCGAAAAACTTGAATCAGGGTGTGGGTTTGAACCACTCTAATTTTAGGAATTGAAACAATTATTTTTTTGTTAAATGAAATGAGTTATTTTTAGAAAAATTTTGTTTTAAATTTAAAGGATTTGACAAATTTGACAAAGATGGAACCTTTCCAACTAACTATAATTTTTAACAAAAATTGGCACTAATCGGTATAATCAGTTAAATCAATGAATTTTATCAAAA
>JAUCGK010000396.1 GCA_030378085.1 Candidatus Parabeggiatoa sp. HSG14 | reverse complement strand
TAATTTATCTCCCCTGACACTTTATCAAAATATTGTTACAAATCTTGAAAAATTCATCACAGGGCAAACGAGTGCTATTAGAAAGTTATTAGCGGCTTTTGCCAGTGGTGGACATGTATTATTGGAAGATTTGCCAGGCACTGGTAAAACGACATTGGCTAAAGCATTGGCACAGTCTCTCCAATTGGACTTTCAGCGAATTCAATTCACCCCCGATTTGTTGCCCTCAGATATTTTAGGCGTATCCATTTTTGATCAACGTGAAAATTCCTTTCGTTTTCATAAAGGGCCTGTATTTACTGAAATTTTGTTGGCAGATGAAATTAACCGCGCCTCCCCCAGAACACAATCGGCATTATTAGAGGCGATGGGAGAAAAACAAGTCAGTATAGATGGTAAACGACACCTGTTAGGAGAATTGTTTTTTGTGATTGCCACACAAAATCCTATTGAATTTCATGGGACTTATCCTTTACCTGAAGCCCAAATGGATCGTTTTGCGATGCGTTTTAGCTTGGGATATGTGAGTGCTGAAAAAGAAGTTGATATCCTTACCACTCATCAACAACCCAGTGAGACTATCATGGCTTGTGCTACTCAAGCCGATATTCATAAATTGAGGAAAGCGGTTCAAGCGGTGCGTATCAGTGACGAATTAAAACGTTATATTGTTGACTTAGTGGGAGCTACTCGCACAGCACCCGGTATACAAATGGGAGCAAGTCCACGGGCTTCGCTAACATTAATGAAAGCGGCACAGGCATTAGCCTTATTTGATGGGATGGAATTTGTTATTCCTGATCATATTCAAGAAATTGCGGTGCCAGTCATTGCCCATCGTCTTAAGGTGGATTCACAAGCGCGTTTTAGTGGGTTGAGTGGTGAAAGTGTGGTACAAGATATTTTGCGTCAAGTCAACGTTCCTATTTAAATTAAAAATGAAAAATAATTGGAAGTTCCTGAAATTAAACCTGAGAGATGAGGTTTGGTTTGAGATAACTAAATTGTGATGTTACGCAAATAGCTTCCAAGCTGGAGTGCAAAATTCATTTTGCCAACTAGAGTGCAACCCTTTGCAAAATAAATTTTGCACTCCGATATTCACTCCTTCGCAAAATAAATTTTGCACTCCAATATTCACTCTTTTGCAAAATAAATTTTGCACTCCAATATTCACTTTTGGAAGTGCAGTGCGTAACATCAGAGATTAACATAAATTGTTTGGAATTAAAATAAACTGTTGTATATTAGTCAAACTTGTTGTATATTAATCAAGTCATGCCCTATTGGGTATAATAATCCATTGTTTTTTAAAACATTTTATTTTCTATTTTTCGTCAGGGATAACTCATGAAAAAATTTATTTTGACAACTGCTATGTTGACTGCTTTACCAGTTGCGACTGCCATCGCTGCCGCTCCAAATAACGTGGGTTGCGGTTTGGGTTCAATGATTTTTGAAGGTCAATCGGGAATAGTGCCACAGATATTGGCTGTGACTACCAATGGGACTTTTGGTAATCAAACCTTTGGTATTACTTCAGGTACATTGGGCTGTGCAAAAAATGGCGTGGTTTCTGTGCCTGAAAAAGTGGCTTTGTTTGCTGATGAAAACTTAGATAAATTGGCACACAACATGGCTGTTGGTGGTGGTGAAACTTTAAGTGCTTTGGCAACACTCATGGAAGTTGAAGCACAGGATAAGCCTGCTTTTTTCAACGCTGTCAAAACACATTTTGCCCAAATTTTCTCAAACGAAAATGTCACCTCAACAGAAGTTTTGGTAAGTATGAATGACGTATTGTCTGCTGATCCGCTCTTAAAACGCTATAGTTATAGTTAACGGCAAACCTGACAGGTTTTTAAAACCTGTCAGGTTTAAAACTCAATTCACTATTTAAAATTCATTTTGTCCATAAGAACATTTTCCTTATTGCTATTTTTTTTCGTACCCACCCTATATGCTGCGGATTTAGCTTATCTGCAAAGTCTAGTTGAGCGAGCCAATAGTCTGAAATTAGCTGAGCAAAGGGAGTGGCTTGTATTATTACATTATAAACCTAGTGGTGGCGGTTTTATCAGCGAAGTGGATGATCCTCAATTTTTTATTGCACCACATGGTAAAACAAATCCACAGGTAGAATTGGAAGCTACTTTGAAAGCTTTTTTTGCGCTGCCAATGAAGGAAAGAACACAAAATCAACAGCAAGAAGCTCAAAGTCAACATCCACAATGTGCTTTTATTGCGCGTTATCATTGGTTAAAACAGCAATTATCTTTTGATTCAAAACGACTACCAGCGCAACCTTGTCTCCAGTTTGAAAAATGGTTGGCACAATTACAACCAGTTGGACTCAGTTTAATTTTTCCTACCGCTTATTTGAATAATCCTTCTTCTATGTTTGGTCATACTTTGTTGCGTATTGATCAGGAAAATCAAGATGAACAAACCCGTTTACTCGCTAAAGCACTTAACTATGCAGCTTCCACAGAAGAAAAAAATGGTCTCCTGTTTGCTATTAAAGGTATTTTAGGAGGATATCATGGATTATTTTCTATGTTACCTTATTATAAAAAAGTTAAAGAATATAGTGATATAGAGCATAGAAATGTCTGGGAATATCCGCTTGATTTTACGCTAGTTGAAATTCACCGTTTACTTCAACATGTATGGGAATTAGACAAAATTTATTTTGACTACTATTTTTTTGATGAAAATTGTGCTTATCATCTACTGTCATTATTGGAAGTCGCACGTCCCACATTACATTTACGTGAGCAATTACCGCCTTGGGTTATTCCGGGAGATACGGTACGTACTGTCATTGCCGCTTCTGATTTGGTGAAACAAGCGATATTTCGCCCAGCCAGTGCAACTCGGTTACGCCATCGTCTTAATTTACTTTCTCCAACAGAACAAGATTGGGTACAAACGCTTGCAGAAGGCAGCACAAAACCAGATGATATACACCTGCTTGCCCTTGATATTACGGCACGCACAAAGATTTTGGAAACCGCTTATGATTATTCCTACTACCAGCATACAAAAACCCATCAATCAAACAAAGCCCGTTCACGACGTTTACGAAAACTATTAATAGCACGGAGCCGTTTGCCTTCCACAGCAGTATTTCCTCCCCTACCAAATCCACCACGCCCTGAACAAGGACATGCCAGTTTTCGATTGACAGCAGGCTTTGGTACTGAAGGAGATCAACATTATCAAAGTTTGCATTTACGTCCTGCTTACCACGATTTATTGGATCCAGAGATAGGCTATATACCTGGCGCACAAATCAATTTTTTGGATTTATCGCTACGTCATAAACAGGGACACCGAGGACTTTCACTTGAAGGTTTAACACTGATTGATATTGTTTCCTTAACACCGCGAGACAGATTTTTTCAACCTCTTTCTTGGAAAATTAATACGGGGCTGGTGCGTCGACAATTAGATAAAAATAAACGATCATTAGTGTATCGCACTAATGGGGGTGCGGGATTGAGTTATAACTTGAATACCTTTGTGTTGGGTTATGCGTTTTTGGAAAGTAGCCTGGATATTGGGGGCGTATTACAGCATGATTATGCATTGGGCGTGGGTGGCAATATTGGATTGCTTGTCGATGTTGGAGAACGGATGCGGATGCGAATGTATGCAATGACTCACCGTTTCGAGTTAGGATATACGCAAACTGTACATGAAATTGGGTTAGAACAGCGATTTACTTTGACTCAAAATAACGCGCTACACTTACAATGGAACCGCCACTATTTTTCGGAAGAACAAGCTGTCTCTCAAATTGAATTAAGTTGGCACTGGTATTTTTGATTTTTTCACTTTTCACTTTTCACTTTTAGTTTTTCATGATGCGATGGTTAACACTTTCTTTTTTCAGTTTATTGATGCTAAGTGCCTGTAATGGATTGTTTTTTCATCCACAAAGTCGATTGCTAGGAACACCAGCGCAACTTAACTTAGCTTATGAAGACATTTTTTTTAATACCGCAGATGCGGTACGTTTACATGGTTGGTGGTTGTCTGCACAAACTGAAACATTGGGAACAATCATATTTCTCCACGGTAATGCGGAAAATATGAGTACCCATATTAGCAGTGTTGTTTGGTTACCCAGTGAAGGATTTAATGTGTTTTTATTTGATTATCGGGGATATGGTTTATCGCAAGGAAAACCTGATTTTGAGGGGTTACACCATGATGTAGAAGCCGTATTAGCATTGGTGACACAAAGGGAGGATGCTTCATCAAATCTTATTGTATTTGGACAAAGTTTGGGAGCGAGTTTAGCTATTACCAGTTTAGCAGCTTCTGCTTATAAAGATAAAATACGCGCTTTAATCATAGACAGTGCTTTTTCTGGTTATCGCAATATCGTTCAAGAAAAACTGGCCAGCTTTTGGCTTACTTGGCCTTTTCAGTGGCCTTTATCACTTGGTATTAGCAATACCTATCAGCCTTTGAAAGATATTTCCCGCCTAAATCACATACCTGTTTTAATTATTCATGGCACAGCAGATCAGATTATTCCCGTACACCATGCCCAACGATTGTATGTAGCTGCTAAGCAACCAAAACAAATTTGGCTTATTCCTAAAGGTAAACATATTCAATCCATGAGTAGTATGGATATTAGACAGCGTTTATTGGATTATTTACTGAAAATACAAGCAAATACGAGATAATATTGGACTCTTTATTAACTGATGTTACGCACTGTGTTTCCAAATTAATTAAGTTCCTTATGTTTCATATAAGGCTATTCACGTTTCACCCCGTTGGGGTGAGTTTTAACTCCGAAGGGATTACATAAGAATAGCCACCTTAGATATCGGTGGAACTTAGAAGCACCTTGCATAACATGGCACTGGAGTTATAAAATGGGATATCTAAAAAAATAATTATATATGCCCTCATTGAGAGCATCCAATACTGTAGCAATCTTACTTAATGGTGTTTTTATAGCGTTTCCCGATTGGATAAAGCCTCCCCTAAATCCCCTCCTTAAATTAACTAATCTTTACCCACAAGTCCTAGAGCAATTTTTGGAGTCCAAACCTTCAGGTTTGGCAGTTCGCGATGGAGTCCAAACCTTCAGGTTTGGCAGTTCGCGATGCGATGGAGTCCAAAAACCCAAACCTGAAGGTTTGGACTCCAAAAACCCAAACCTAAAGGTTTGGACTCCAAAAACTGCTGGGTACTTGTGGGTAAAGATTAGCCTTAAATTAAGGAGGGGACTTGTACCTGACGCAATCGGAAAATGCTATAATCCTTCTGAAGGGGTATTTTTGGTATCTAAAAAGTATTCACCACAATCAAAACAATGGTGAATTTGTCGTTTTTCACCATCACCAACAGTATATTACAGTATATGTCGTATGTGGCTTGTGATTTTCAGAATTACATTTATAGACATTCAGAAAAATAACTTCAAAAAACCTTCGAGGTTAAAGTTTTTACGCGCAAAAACTATAGGACGACAAAAAGCAATTAAGGCCATTTCTTTTCTCCTCTAGATTATTGTTTTTATTATATTATACTACTACTTAGCTATTTTGTCAAATCCCATTTAATGAGTCCAGGTGTTCCCGCTAGAAAAGATCATATTAGTTGACAAAAAGGATCGAAACCATAAGACGAACGAATACCTGGCATAAAATACCCCTTTTTTAAAAAGATTGATATTGACTAAATGAAGAGAGATAACACACTGAAAAAAAACCAAGACGGATTCAAATTGAAACATAACCAACTCATAAAAGGTTATGAAGTGTCAAATACGGGTAATTCGACAACTGGCAATAAACAAATAGCTTGGTACAGTGTCACCCAATCGGGCAATTTAAAAGTCAAAAAATAAGCCCTAAAACGTTCCCAAAAACGAGCATAACTGCCCATTTTCGTTTTAGCTTGCTGAAATAGCTTGCAGCAAAGCCCTTGAAGTTGGTCAACTAGAAAAGCTAACAACATCAAGTGTGCAAAAACACTAGATAAATGCTGCTTACCATGACCGAAGTTATGTTCAAAATGATAGCCTTGGTTTTTCAGTGTGTTAAAAGTTTCGTTTTCAATACGCCAACGTGAACGGCCTCCTTTCATAACAATAGTAACAGTCTGTTCAGATAACAAAATATCTGTTACCCAACTAAAAGTTTTTTTTCGGCCCGAAGGACTGATTTCTTCATAAATAAGACAATTAACTTCTAAATCAAAGTTTGCATCATTCAAAGGCACTTGATTGTGGTAGCGGTAATTATGAATGGTGCCGTCTTTATCTTGAGTTTGATAAGTTTGAGTTTGTTGGCTAGTTTCTATCCAATCAAATAGATAAGTATGGTCTTTAGGTTTAGCACCTAAAATATAACTCATATTTAGAGCTTGTAATTGTCGAATATGAGGACCATTGGAAGCCAACCCATCTTCAATCACAATGAATTTCATATGAGGATGCGCTTTGCGTATGTTTTTTAGTAATCTTTTTGCGGCATTACGCTCACAATCATTTTTTTTGATTCCATCTTGTTTAATGATAGGTTCTGGAGCTAAAGGTAATACATGGGAATGTTCTGGGTGAACTAAAGCGACGCCAAGCATTTGGTGATAGTAAGTGATATCACCATTTCGGTGATGTTTCTCACAGCACTGCTCGCAATGAATATCATGTGAAGAAAAATAACCAGTTCCATCTATTGATAATAAGTAATGACCTTCATAATAGCTAAATCGTTCTAATACTTTACCCCGTTGTGCTTGTCTTATCATCGTTAAAAATGCACCTTGTAACTCTGAAGCGGGTAACTCATCTAAACGTTCACGCAAATAGCTATCACAAGGTATTGTTTCAATCTTATAAAGGTTTTTTAAGTTATGTGCAACTGCTGTTTCTCGTTTACTTTTATCAAATTGTAACAAAGACGGATATTTCAAACTAAACATGGCTAACCCAGACATTAAACAATCAAATAAAGAGATATCTCCACTGGTAACAGGCACTACAATTCCTTTAAAATAGGTTTTTAATTCAGAAAGTAATCCTGGCATCGACAATTTTTTACGCATTAATATTGGTTTCATTTTTGTTCCTTGTAACAATTTTTTGATTTTCAATTAGTTTAACATTTGAAGATTTTTATCTCTAACATATAGCTTATCTTTACGAAAGCTTTTTTTTATTATCTTTTTAACACTTTGTTTTTATTATATTTATTTTTTTAGCGGGAATTGCTGTAATGAGTCCAGTGCCGAGATGCGAGTATTTAGAAACGCGAGCATCGTGTCTCACAACATAATCGAAATAGAAAAACTTGCCCATCAAGTTTTAAAAATCAATTTTCAATTTCTAAAATCATTTTTTGGCAAAATTATTAAATTTGTCCGTCTATAACCAATACAAGTTCATAAATAACTATTTAATCCTCATTTATAAATATTATTTTTTAAAGAATGACGCTGGAGCGTCATGATATGCATTCCAACGCTGGAGCGTTGGAACGAGAAAACGCTGGAGTGTTGGAACGAGAAAAAAAATGAGAAATGATGTTGAGTAGTTATGTTCATAAAAAAAGCCATGTTAATTAAATTGTTGTTCATAAGGAATACTGTTAAGGATTTCATAGAAAATAGCTTATTCCATAATCACAATACAATGGATGAATCGCTTATTTTTGTGGCTCAAATAACCATTGGCGGAAATATCCAACAAATTATGGAATTGCCAGGGTTAGCCATGATGACGGCTGACGAAGCCCAACAGAAATTTTTTGACCATTGGGATTATATAGATGCAGTCACTAAACGGCGTTTTCCAAAAGACGAAAACTTATTACTTGAAGCCTCCCAATATATTCATAGAACGCTTTCTGATAAAGATTGGGAAAAGTTACGTGCTTTTGAGGGTAAAAATTTTACGGCATTTATAACTACTGTTATCTCCCATCTTTTATCAGATTTTTGGCGGGAGAAATTCGGTAGAGAACGTCCTAATACATGGCTAAAACAGCAAAATGATCCCATTTATGAAATTGCTTTCCAATTATTGGTAAGAGACAAATATTCTAAACAAGAGGTTATTTCAATTCTCACAACATCAGAGGCGACACGAGAACAATGGAAGATTCAAGAAATCATTGAAGCAATTTTGGCGAATTGCCCTATAAAACCAGAATATCAAAAAATTTCGTTAGGGGAAAACGATGGCGAAGAAAAAAATTATGCCGCGCCTTCGTTAGAAGAGCAGATTGAAGTATGGCATGAGCAAAATTTACTGGAAATACTCATTCGCCTTTTAAATGGAGAAACGGAGAATATTTCACAAGTCAACAAATTATTAACACTTTTATCTGAAAACACTAATCTCACAGAAGAAGAATCTCTATTGTTACGGTTACGTTATTCTGAAGGCTTAAAACTAAGAGAAATCTCGAAACGATTAGGTTATCGCACAGAAAGCCAAGTAGATAAACGCATCAAAAAAACACTGATTCGTTTACGCAACTCTTTCAACAAATTGGGTTTGTTAGATGAGTTCAAACCTTAGTTTGGCAATAAATCCAAGATAAATCTTGGACTCCTTTCAAATACATAAGGAAACAAAAATGAATACTCAAACAACGATATCTGAGACATTCAAAGGCGTGATTAATTCAGAACGTACTATTGCTTTGCTTGGCATTGCCGCTCACCAACAAAAATCGACAGTCGATACCTGTCCTTCTGATGAAGAACTCGTTGCTTTTTCCAGTGGTGAGTTGAAAGGTAAAAAACGCGAAACAATGTTAGGACATTTAAATCATTGCCAAAATTGCTACCACCATTGGTTAGAAACAGGATCATATATTAAATACTTTCCGGCTGAGGTAAAATGGTGGCAAAAATTAGGACACGTTTTTTTAGATTATTGGAAACCGCTTGTTTTTGTCCCTGTAACAGCTATTTTAGTCATGGCAATATCAATAAAGATTTTTCAACCACTCAATCCAATTGATGCTAGCTATGTTGTAGCGACTACCCATAACCCTAATGGATTTAACCAAATACTCGAAAGTTTACCCTTAGAAACCAATATGTTGGCTTTTAATGAAACAGAAAGTTCTTCCTCTGCTCAAGCGTTTAATGCGGGTATTGCTATGGGGAAAGCAAAGCTAACAAATACAACGTTATCTTCTGAAATGAGTCATTGGGCAAATAGTCAATGGGCAGATGAATATAGCTTTGGGCGGTGGTGTGTGTTACTTTGGGCAATGGTGCAAACACCTGATAAAACACTGACAGATTTTTGGATACAGCAATATCAAATTGGAGAACAACTACAAGCGCGTTTTATGAATCGTTCATCTGATGATATGACGGAAACAGTACTTGATGCTTTAACACGTATCCAAATACTATTGACTCAATTACAAAAAAAACCAAATAATCGTGGAGTCACTTCTCGGCTTCATTCTTATTTGGAAATAACAATCACTGGAATTTCAGAACTATGAAAAAGGTTAAATATTTCACAATATTGTTGACTATTTTATTGAGTATAACTTGTACTGTACTTAGTTTTGCCTCCATTCCTCGTGATTATGTGGATTACTATATTAATTGGTATGGTTCCATTAAGTCGTCAGAAGATACAAAAATTGCTAAAACCCACCATATTTTTGAACGTATCAAAAAAGTGGCTGACAAAAATCCTAAGTTTCTTAACCCTAAACTGGTTATTCTCAAAAATAAAGGTAGGAATCCTTGGGCAAGGGCATTACGTGATGGACATATAGTCTTGTGGCAATCGGCTATTCAAACATGTTATCAGCAAGCAAATGCACAAGTTGAAGCTTGTCTTGCTTTTGTATTAGGACATGAATTAGGGCATTTAGCAAAAGATGATTATTGGCATCTTGAAATGGATTGCTTGCTTTCTGGTAAAAAATGTACTCAGAAAAAGCAATTAATTACCAAAACACGTCTTAAACAAGAATTAGCAGCAGATGGTGAAGGTTATGCTTATGCGGCAATGGCAGGTTATCCCGTCAATTTATTGCTCAGTAGCACTCCCGAAAAAAAGGGGTTTTTGACACATTGGCTAAAAAAAAGGAAGCCACCGAAAAATTCTGTTTATCCTCCCTTAGAAAAACGGGAAGCTGTTTTACGGGAGTATCTCCAAACACTTCAAAGCAAAATCACTTTCTTTGATTTTGGGGTACGATTGAGTCATTTTGACCGTTGTGATGATGGGGAGTATTTTTTGCGAGAGTTTCAACAGAGTTTCCCTGCAAGAGAAGTTTTAAATAACATTGGGCTTTGCTATCTGCAACGAGCGCGGCAAGAGATGGATAGTGAACGTGCAGATTTTTATTGGATGCCACAAGTACTTGATACAGAAACTTTAGCAACACCGCTTGTCAGGGGTGATAAACATTTGAAAACCTTAAAACAGGCTGCCACTTCACGACAAGGCGAAGGATTTTTAAAGGAAGCTGTCGTTTATCTTAAACAAGCGATTGAAGCAGATCGCGGTTATGTGCCAGCAAGAATCAATTTAGCAGTGACTTATTTATATTTAGGTAAACCACATAAGGCACGTAGTCTGCTTGAAGAAGTTGACACTTTAGCTCCAGATAATTTGGAAATTCAAGGATTACAAGCCTTAGCACTCTATGAACAAAGTGAAGTAGATATTGATTTATGGCCTCGTTCTGTTGCTCGGTTAGAAAAATTATCAACTAAATATAATGTACCTTCCTCGGTACTTTATAACTTAGCGCGTTTATTTGAAATTCGCCCTCGTCCTGCCAAAGCCCGTTATTATTGGAATCGTATTGCTTATGTTGCCAACACTTTACCCGATCCTATTCGTACTATTGTTTGCCGTCATCAAAGTGCTGTGAAAAATTGTAATAGAAATATAAAACAAACCTTGCACAAACAGCCGCCTTGGAAATGGCCTATTCCTTTTGAATGGCAACCATTATCAGAACAAATGGCCGTTATGGATAAACTTTATGAGTGGGGAAAACCCATTGCATTTAATTGGTATCGCGGCGACAAATTACGCGGTCATATTTATCAACATCCCAATACAGAAGTTTTGGAATTGGATGATTATATGCAGATGCAAGTTCTCAAAGGTGATGACTTAGGCACTGTCAATCAACTGCCAAACTATTGTGGACAACCTTTACGGAAACGGACTTTAGCAACTGGTGTTTTATGGTCTTGCGGGGAATGGACAGCATTAGCGTTTGATAATAAAATTCGGGAAGTTTGGCGTATTTTAAGGTAATCAAGACACATAGCCGTGTGTCTCGTTAGATATCGGTGGAACTTATAACTTGATGTTCAAGTTTTTTTATCAAGGATTGGTAACCCAATAGACTTGTAGAAACGCGATGCTCGCATCTCTACAACGTAATCATAAAATTATTGACAGCAAGTAATTATTTTTTAGAAACTTGAATATTGAGTATAAGCACCTTTCTAAATTGAAATTCCTATAGTTTTTAGTTTTTTTTGTTCCAATGCTGGTGCGTTTAAACCAGAAAAGATTTTACGCAAGACAACACTTTTTATATTTCTTGCCACTGCCACAAGGACAAGGTTTATTACGCCCAACTTTTGGTTCGGTTCTGGATTCTGAATAGTGAGGGGTTGGTTTAGCTTTTTTCTGTTTATTGAGGTTTTTCGGTTGTTCAAGGTAAACTAAGTCTTGCATATCGCTGATGGTATCATCAGTTTTTAAGGCAACATCCGTAAATTTATGATCTTCATCAGACTTTAGTTCTTCCATTACAACCTTAGCTTCAGGTTGCCTTGATTGGAAACATGCCCAAGTTTCCATCTCAGCAATAACATCTTCAACAAGACGGTTATTTTTAACAAGGTTATCAAGCACTTTTTCCTTGCCAAGTGCTAACTCTTCATCAATCTCCTGAAGATTAAGGAATAAAGGATCAATAAGTTGATTCGCATAAGCCTGTTCGATATCTGTATAAATTTCCTCTGGATATAACTCCATTGCATAAGCAACTAGGTTAGTCCAGATATCTGGAGATGATTTTCGTTTAAGTTTCCCTTTAAATAAGCTTTGAAAATACACGATGATTTCTTCACGGGATTTTTCACCACAAGCCACTAAAGTGACAAGCGCACCCAAAGCAGAAGTTCGTAAATAAGTATTTATTGCCTCATTTTCAAACAATTCTTTCAACAAGCTATCATCACCACCAGACACAGAAGCCAATATTCCTGAAAGAATATCCCAAACAGGTTCGCTGGTATCAAATGCAATTTCACCAGGGAGTGAATAAAATTTTGTAATCAGAGGAAAAGCGCGTTTTTCTCGAAATTGTGCCAACAAATATATTGCGTAAATATGCCCCATATAGTTGGTTTCTTTCTCTAAGTATTGTGGATTCTCCGAGGCTTGTTTAACGAGTTCTAAAAGATGCGGCGTTATCTGTTCACGGTTAGCAATAGCTGCTTGTAAAGCCTCGCGTGGCAAATTTTCATTATCTAATACAGTGAGTTGAGTTATAATTTCTTGTGTATTCATTATTATTCCTTTGTGGTTAATCGGAGTCCAAAGCTTCAGCTTTGGAACGCCCAAACCTAAAGGTTTGGACTCCAGGAAAATCAATTATTTGGGAACGAGAAAAAATCAAGGTGTTTTAAGACAAGGATAAGGTGGCTGTGTGGATTTTTCACAATCCTTACAATCATGCGGATAAGGCAATAAATAAGAAGGTGCAACCTGACATCTGAACTGCCATACAAAATCATTAAGACTTTCAACCAATTTAAATACTGTAGTAGATGGATTGTGGGCTGCATAGTCTTTTGCATGTTTATTCAATAATTTCTTCGCATTCTCAATCGCTTGCTGTTGATCAGCTTCAGGGTGTTTGAGCAGCTTTTCATACATTTCCGGATCGTTTTTCTCATACTTTTCACCCAGGCATTTAGTCAGCATTTTCTCATACTTTTCCCGGCTGATGCCAGTATTGATATAATCAAAATGCAATAAATACCACAATTCAAAAGCTTCATTGCTGTATGCAACTTCCATATCGTTAGTACGCGCTTGTTCAATAGCAGTATTATAATGTTCTTTTGGAAATGAATCACAGTCAAATACACACCATATTTGTGTATATTCAATTTTTCCATGCTTTGCTAAATTTTTAACTCTTAAAGCTTCTTTTACCACACTTTTTGTATTTGAACCTTCACCTTTTATTTCAATTTCATCGCCAAGGTTGTTTACATCAATGCTACCCACTATTTTTTGTAGCTTGTTGACAGCCTTTTTTCCTATATTTTCAAGTTGCTCTTGCCACCACTTAAAATAATTAGGTTCAGTTTTTGTTCCTTCACAAACGATCAATATCCGCCCAACTGCCAGTTGTTTCATTGCCTTTTCCCGCTGTTTTCGACGTTTTTTTTCCTTCCTACTCGGCGGTAACGATTTATCTCTCATATTCAACTCCTTTAGAAAACAGATGCAAATCACCGATGAATGGCACTGCGTTGTAACGTCCCTGAAAGTAATCACGGGAAAAATTCGCTTCATCGTCCAAATCAAAATCAGCCAATGAATAAAGTTCTGTGGCTCCGTAAGGGTTTTTCTCCGTAAACCAGACTTGATCTCGACGAAAAAAGCGTGGACTGAGCAATTGCGTATCATGTGTAGCAAATACTAACTGTGCGCCGTGCGGATTATGCTCTTGAGAATGAAACAAACCGAGGATAAAGCGCATTATCATCGGATGCAATTTAGCATCTAGTTCATCAATCACCAGAATCTCACCTTTATACAGGGTTTCAATCAACGGTCCTGATAAGGCAAATAATTTTTGGGTACCAGCTGATTCATGATTTAGCCCCCAGTGTTTTTTGTCTGTCACAACGCCTTTATCATCATAAATGTTATGTTGGAAAACAACCTGCTTTGGTTCCAATTGTTTCAGTTTTTTACGCAGCTTTTTAGGTATCTCATCCGGCAAATCAGCAGCCATCACTGATTCTAGAAAAACATCCTCAATACCTAAGTCTGCGACTTTTAGGAAGTTTAAGATATCCGCATGGTAATCTTCTTCATCCAACTTACTATAGGTAAAACCCTCGTAAGCTTCTTCATCTGGACTGGAAATCACATTGAAATTATTTCCCATCCATTCCATGACTCGACGTGCTTCTGAGTTGGTAAATTTTGCCAATACTGCTAACAATAACGTATTATCAAGCAGTGTTCTGTCTTTAGTGAAATTGTCAGATACCAGTGAAGTATTTGGAATATCATACATATACACGTCTTTCTCAAAACGTCGTTCGTATAATAAAGTTTCGCTATCCTCCGGGGCATAATACAACCACTCACGATGGATTTTGTTAGCATCCAAAGCAAAACCGTAACGGTAATAAATATCCTGATATAAAAAACTAACTTCCATCTCCAACGGTGCTTTCGCACTTTTAGCGTGTAATTGAAAGCTAGGATAGTTCTGTGTTGGCACAATAGGATCGTTGGTATTTAACTTCAGGGAATTAGCTATCACACCTCGCATAAATCCCATTGCCTTGATTAAATTGCTTTTACCACTGGCGTTGGCACCATAAATCACAGCGGTTTTCAGAATATGCCGATCTACCACGGGAATTAAGTTGCTTTTCTCATGCCCCTTGATTTCATCAGAAGCATATAAACTTAAAATGACTTCATCTTTAATTGAGAGGAAGTTTTTTACACTAAATTCTAATAACATGATTTTCCTAAATATAATGTATGTTGAAATGCCAAAACCTCGAAAGGACTCCAAGATGCGTTGCACTGTTTTTTGATCTTCACTTTTGCTAAAAGATTTAACGTTGAATTGACATGAGGCTTTTTCTTGTTCCAATGCTTTCGCTGTGGAACCAGAAATTTAATTTTCATTCCGTTTCCTAAAATCGCCTTATGAATTTCAATTTTATCAACATCCATTAATTGAGAAATTTTGCCCTACTGTAAGTATACAGGCTTTAATTTTATCTATAGTTTCTCAGGTAAATAACTTCACAAAACCTGCCAGGTTTCCAAAACCTGGCAGGTTTGATCGAGAAATTATTTACATCTATAATGTGAGGATAAGCCACACTGATCATGTTATGATTTCTATACTGTTCTAAAATAGTACTCAAAAGAATAAAGAATACAGTGTTTTTTTATGATTGATTTTTAAAATATCAATCATAGATTTTTTTTACGATAATTAATGAATATATTTAACAGTGGAAAAATCACCCCAATTTAAAACTATGTTCATAAAAAAATTACAATTAGTTAATTTCAAAAGGTTTACTGATCTTACGATTGAGCTGAATGAGCAACGGTTAGTTTTACTCATTGGAGCTAATGGAAGTGGTAAATCTTGTATTTTTGATGCGTTTGAGGCGATTTCATCCAAAGCGAAGGATGAAACGATTTTGCAATCTGCCTATTATCGAAAAGAGTTGGAAAAAGATTTTGAGGTAACAATCACACTCAGTAATCAGAAAATCCTAACTCGGCATGATAATAAAAATTTGCCGTTAAATGTGAGTGCAACAGCATTTTATGGTAGAAGTAGTTTAAGACAAGTGCCTCAATTACTGAGAAAAGCCCTTGGGCAAATGAATTCGATGGAATTTGAAAAAGATTTTGATCGTCCAAAAATGTATATAGAAAGGGATAAGCGTTTTGAAAACGACATTGAAAAGATTGCAGAATTGATCTTGGAAGATGTTTTCGGCTCAAATCAATATACTGCTCAGATTGTAGAACAATATATCAATCCCATTAATGAAGCGTTTGCACGAATTTTTGGAGATAATAATAATACTCAATTATCGCTACTCAAATTAATTCCCCCCTTAAATAATAAAGTTGCAACGATCCTTTTTAAAAAAGGCGACAGTGAAATTCACTACAATTATTTGGGTAATGGTGAAAAGGCAATATTCAATATTTTAATCAACTTTTTGAGTCGAAAAAATTTGTATCAAGAAACGATTTATTATCTGGATGAAATGGATTTGCATTTGAATACCAAACTCCAATATGCTTTATTAAAAGAAATTGTGGAACACTGGCTACCTGATGGTTGCCAATTATGGACAGCAAGTCATTCTCTTGGATTTATTGACTATGCGAATGATTTTGAACAAGCCGCCATTATTGATTTTGATGCACTCAATTTTGATCAACCTCAAACTTTATTACCTCAACCCAAAAATAGGTACGAAATTTTTGAAATAGCTATCAATAAAGATTTTTTTTCCAAAATTATGACGGGAAAAAGGATCGTTTTTTCTGAAAATACGGATACCCCTTTTTATAATAACGTTGGCATAGAAAACACAATCTTTTTTACAGCAATTGATAAGAACGATGTATTTTTTAAAACCAAAAATCTGCATTATTATGGGTTAATTGATCGAGATTTTTTGACAGATGAAGAAATACAGTTAATACAAAATACTTATTCCAACTTGTTGATACTCAAATATTATAGTATCGAAAACTATTTCTATCATCCTGAGAATTTAGCAGAATATTATCAATCCAAAAAACAGGATTTTGATAAAGCGGCATACATTGCACATTTAAAAGTGTGTAAAAATACTCAAAAAGAGAATATTATTTTAGGCATTGTAGGCGCGAGAAATGGCTATCCCTTTTTTAGGGAACATGAACGGGTGACTTTAAAAAAATCATTTAAAAACAATGCTAAAAATATTTTACCCTTACTACAAAGTAATGATTTTGAAACCTTTTACCCCGTATTTCCTGCTAAAGACTATGGTAAAGATTTAAGCGAGAGACAAAATCTAAATAAGAACCAACTCTCCCAAACACAATGGTTTAAAAAACAAGTTCAATCTATTTTTTGAATGTGAATAAAAAATTTAGCCAGTTTCAAAAGCCTGTCAAGTTCAAATATCATATCTATTAGGTATTTAGAAAAATAAATTCTGAGAAATTAAAGAAAAACAATAAAGCGTCTTTCAAAAATATCTTGCAATTTTTTAAATATTGCTTATTATTTATCTCTAAATCTCTATTAAAAAATTTCTGATTATAACAGAATTTTGGGGTTATCAGAAAATATAAGGCTTTACTCCCTAATCCCTGTAGCAATTAAGGGAAAAACAGCAGGTTTTAACAATTGCGACATACCAATTATAAATTTAATATAATAACTAAATCAAATAGTTACAATAGACATAAAATCACAGTTTTGTAACTTCATCTTTTATCTTTTATTTATCATTTATTATTTGAAAAGCTGTTGCAACTATAGATGACAAACACTCCTCATAATAATATTTGGAATCAGTATCTTAAAGCAATGGGGATACAAGTATGGGTGCGGCGACATCTTCCTCCAGATACGACACTCCCTGCCAACCCTCCCATTGCTATGCCACTTGATACCCGTATAGCATCCAATGAACTCACCCCTGTTAGTGAACCGCCCATTCATCAATCGGTAACGGCAAAAAACGATATTGTATCACCCGAAAAATCGCCTATTCATATACCAATTGAGACGATACCACCCAACACTCCCAAAAATCCACAACCTAACCAAACAGTGTCACCCACACTCCCACAGCCTGAAGATAGCCCTGTCTCTGAAAAAGAATGGGAGACTTTACAAAATCAAGTCACTGCTTGTACCGCTTGTGACTTACATAAAACGCGGACTAAAACGGTGTTTGGTGTTGGTAATCGTCAAGCAGATTTAATGCTTATTGGTGAAGCCCCAGGTGCTGATGAAGATGCTCAAGGTGAACCTTTTGTAGGGAGAGCAGGACAATTGCTGAATGATATGCTTTATGCCATTGATTTAAAAAGAGAAGACGTGTATATTGCTAATGTCGTCAAATGTCGTCCACCTGAAAATCGTAACCCACACGACACTGAATTGATGTGTTGTAACAATTTTTTGCAACATCAAATTGCGTTACTTAAACCTAAACTCATTATCGCAGTGGGTAGAGTGGCTGCACATCATTTATTAAGTACGACAACAGGAATAGGTAAATTACGTGGACAACGCTTTGAATACGGAAAAACTAAAATTCCTTTAATAGCCACTTATCACCCCGCATATTTATTACGTCGTCCCTCTGAAAAACGCCAATCTTGGCGAGATTTGCAATTTATTCATCAAATGTTTAAAACAATTTGCGAGAAGTCCAAACTTTAAGTTTGGTAAATTTCCAAGATAAATCTTGGACTCCAAGGAGTCCAAACTTTAGTTTGGTAAACTTCCAAGATAAATCTTGGACTCTATCTAGGAGGAGGATTTATGAGTGCTGTCTTTTCATCTTGTGTACAACTACGTTTTATGCAAGAGTCTGATTTAATAACAGTTATGAAAATTGAAACGGCTGCCTACTCTTTTCCTTGGACATTCAAAAATTTTAAAGATTGTTTACATGTCGGTTATAATGCGAAAGTTTTAGAAGTAGAGAATAATTTAAGTGGATATGGAGTCATGTCTGCGGCGGTTGGCGAGGCACATATTTTAAATCTTTGTGTACATCCTAATTTACAAGGTTGTGGTTATGGACAATACATACTCAAAGATTTATTAGTACTTGCCAAACAAAAAGAAGTAAACACCGTTTTTTTAGATGTGCGCCGTTCTAATAAATCTGCATTCAACTTGTATCATAAGATGGGTTTTAATCAAATTGGTGTGCGAAAAAATTACTATCCAAATAGTAATCAAACTCATGAAGATGCTCTAATCTTTGCGCTGACATTGTAAAAAAAGGAGAAAAAAACAATGGCGAGTTATTCATTGCCAATGACTGAATACGAGTTACCTAAATCCAGTTACAAATTGCCCATGGCTGAATATGAATTATCAAAGTCCAGTTACCCATTACCGATGGATAATTACAAGATATCAACCAGGGATTATCGGATATCAGAAAATGATTACCAACTCTCAAAGAAAGATTATCAACTACCGATGAATAGTTATCAATTATCAGCTTATCCATTATCAATAAGTGATTACGAAATATCAAAGTCTGATTACCCATTGCCAATCACTAATTACCAACTTTAAAAACTGATATTATGACAATTCCAACAATTGAACAATTTATCGGCAACACGCCATTAGTTCGTTTACAGCGTTTACCAGGCTATACCAGCAACACCATTTTGGCAAAATTGGAAGGTAATAATCCTGCGGGTTCTGTGAAAGATCGTCCTGCGTTTAGCATGATCCGAGAAGCTGAAGTACGTGGCGAGATCAAGCCAGGCGATACTTTAATTGAAGCGACGAGTGGCAATACAGGCATTGCCTTAGCGATGGTAGCAGCAACGAAAGGTTATCGCATAGTACTCATTATGCCTGATAATATGAGTGTTGAACGACAATATGCTATGAAAGCTTATGGTGCTGAAATAATGCTTGTCACTAAAGAACAAGGCATGGAAACTGCGCGTGATATTGCTTTACAAATGGAAAAAGAAGGTAAGGGCAAAGTGCTTAACCAGTTTGATAATCCAGATAATCCATTAGCACACTATCGCAGTACTGGCCCTGAAATTATGCGTGATACCCAAAATAAAGTGACGCATTTTGTGAGCGCAATGGGTACGACAGGTACTATCATGGGCGTATCGCGTTATTTTAAAGAACAGAATCCAAAAATTCAGATTGTCGGGTTACAACCCGCAGAAGGAGCAAAAATTCCAGGGATTCGTCGATGGCCCAAAGAATACCTGCCTAAAATTTTTGATGAAGCGCGAGTAGATCGCATTATTGATGTCGATCAAAAAACGGCTGAAGACACCACTCGCGCCTTAGCAACGCAAGAAGGCATTTTTTGTGGCATTTCATCAGGTGGTGCAGTCGCTGGTGCATTGCGATTATCCAACGAAGTAGAAAATGCAACGATTGTGGTAATTATCTGTGATCGGGGAGATAAATATTTATCAACAGGTGTATTTTGAACACAGTAGAGACACACGGACGTGTGTCTTATATTTTATGGGTAATGAATTTGGAATCGTAGAGACACACGGACGTGTGTCTCTTTTAAAAAAAGGATAGCAAAATGAGAAGAATGGAGATAATTATAGCGATAGTAAGTGCTATCGTTGCAGGTTTTTTTGGTTTAGCTAGTGTTTGGTATGAACATTACCTTGACACTTCTGAACCATCAAAAAGTGCAGTAACAGAAGTTTCTCAACAAAATAGTGAGGCTCTTCCACAAATCCAAGCAACACAAAATCCAGAAGCAGCATCTCGTCAAAATCAAAATGACAGCGAAGTAGATAATGAAGTAGATAATAAAGAGCTATTTCACCAATTGAAAGAAAGATCTAGCCAAAGGGATGTAAAAGCGCAATTTGAACTGGCAGAGATGTATATCCAAGGCAAAGGCACAACAAAAGATATCACTCAAGCAATTAAATGGTATCGCAAAGCGGCTAATCGAGGAGAAGTGCAAGCCCAACTTAAATTAGCGGATATGCACTTTAAAGGTAAAGACGTTGTACAAAATGTGACTAAAGCAATTAAGTGGTATAGCAGAGCAGCCCAAAAAGGCAATGTAAAAGCACAATTTAGGCTAGGGCGAATCTATGAAAAGGGTAAAGGAGGTGTCGAAAAAGATTTAGCTCAAGCGAGAGAATGGTATCACAAAGCGGCTGAACAAGGGCATAAAAAAGCCAAGAAAAAATTAGAGCAGTTGCAAAATTGATAATACCAATACGGGAGTCCAAAGCAAAGCTTTGTACGAAGCCCAACAAAGTTTCGCTTTGAACTCCGTTACGTGATCCTTATGTTATCGAATTTAATTCATGCACGTTTTTAACTGAGTTCCATTATCTCATCCCACCAATGCATGACTCGTTGTCGATATTCTGCGAATTTCTCATTAGCAACCAATGCGGGTTTATTTTGTAACGCTAAACGGTGGTTTTCAGCACGGTATGCACGGAAAGCTTCACTTAATTGCGTACAAGCGGATTCAGTTAGTAGCTTGTATTCAGTAAACATTTTTAGCCACGGTAACATGCCAGTGGTATTTAGCAAATTAGGATAATCAGCTGCCCACCGTAAAACTGCATATTGAACGATAAATTCAATGTCTGCAACACCACCCCGTCCTTGTTTTAAATCAAAAATGCCATTATCAAAAGGGGGATGAAGTGGTTTGCTTTTATCTAAACTTTCCCGCATTTTATCTCGCATTTCACAAACTTCTAACTTCAGTTTTTCTGGCTCGCGGCAATGGCTAAGAACAACACGGCGAATTTTTTCAAATCGTTCCATACTACGGCTATTTCCAATAACCGCTCTCGCACGGATTAAGGCTTGATGTTCCCAAGTCCACGCATCCTGTTGTTGGTAATTTTTAAACGCATCAAAGCTACTGACTAATAACGCTGACTTTCCACCTGGACGTAATCTTGCATCCACTTCATATAAAATACCGGCTGGTGTGTTCGTGGTGATAATGTGAATAATGCGTTGTGCTAAACGAAGAAAAAATACGCTATTATCTATGGGTTTGTCACCATCAGTCATTTGTTGACCACCACAACTGTCATGTAAAAATACGATATCTAAGTCAGAACCATAACTCAGTTCTACACCTCCTGCTTTGCCATAAGCAATAATGCAAAATCCGACAGGCCGAATCTTGTCATTATCAGAGCAATAGGGTCGTCCATACTTTTGAGTGAGATGTTCACAAGCCATGATTAATGCTCGTTTCATTAATATATCTGCTATAGCAGACAAATAATCACTGACGACTTCAACACTCAAATGACCAGAAATTTCTGCAGCTGCGATATGTAACACATTGGCAGATTTAAAATGGCGCAATCTATCCATTTGCATTTCCAAATCATTATCTGGCAAATGGGCTAATTGCGTTTGCAATGCATTACCTAATTCATTCGGTTTAAGTGGATCATACAAGCGACGCGGATCAAGTAATTCATCCAATAACAACGGATAAAGAGTAATTTTTTCAGCAATCCAAGCACTATTCGCACATAAACGAACTAACTGTTTTAAAACCTGTGGCCGTTCTACCAATAAGGAAAGATAAACACTACGTTGTGCGACTGATTCAATAAATTTTAAAGTACGATGAAGGGCATCGTCAGGATTTTGTTGTTTGAGTGTATTTGTAATTAATAAAGGAATCAACGTATCTAACTTTTCTCGTGCACGCTGATTGAGTTTTCTAATACTATAAGCGTTAAGCACTTGTTGTAAATGTGTAAATACTTCGGAAGCATTCTGAAAACCGGCTTCGTTTAACAGTAATATTGTTTGTTCATCGTCACACAAACCATTCATCCACAACGTTTGCCAACGGGAAAATTCTATGGGTTGCGAAGATTTTTCAACAGCAGCGGGCATAATGACTTGTTCAAATTCAAGATGGACGTGTTGTTGGTAGTAGATCAGTTTAGCAACAAATTGATGCCAATCAGAAAATCCCATACTGTAGGCAAGACGAGTCCGATTGAGTTCATCTTCTGGCAAAGTTTGCGTTTGTCGATCATCAATAGCTTGTAAGTGGTTTTCAGTCAAACGCAAAAAACAATAAGCTTCGTGTAAACGCTTTACAACATCTGCTGGGAGAATTCGATATTTTTCTAATTGTGTAAGTGTGGTGAGTAAATGTCGCCGCTGTAAAGCGGGTTGCTGTCCACCGCGTATCAATTGAAAAACTTGACAAGTAAATTCGACTTCACGAATCCCCCCTGGACCCAGTTTAATGTTGTTATTGAGACCTTTGCGGCTGGTTTCTTGATCAATCATTCCCTTCATGTTACGTAATGCTTCAAAAGCATTAAAATCTAAATAGCGACGATACACAAAAGGGCGTAAGCTTTTAAGGAGTGTATACCCAGCCGGTTTATATCCTGCTGCGACACGGGCTTTAACCAATGCGTAACGTTCCCAATCTCTCGCATGGGATTGATAATATTCTTCCATTGCGGGAAAACTCACTGCTAAAGGCCCTGCATCGCCAAACGGTCTTAAGCGCATATCGACACGAAATACAAATCCATCAACCGTCATCTGATTTAAAACATGTATGAGTTTTTGCCCTAAACGCAGAAAAAATTCTTGATTGGTACGTGTACGTTTAACACCCTTTGTTTCACCATCTTCAGGGTAAGTAAAAATCAAATCAATGTCAGAAGAAAAATTTAATTCTTGTCCCCCCAGTTTACCTAACGCCAACACAACGAAAGGTTGTGGCACACCATTCACATCAAAAGGCGTACCTAGTTGATTGGTTAAATGTTGATAAAGCCATGTTAATCCTGCATCTATCATGGCATCCGCTAAGTCTGATAAAGCTTTTAGCGTTTCTTCTAAAGAAGCCCAACCCGTTAAATCACGCCAAGCAATGCACATCATTTCTCGGCGGCGATATAAACGTAAAGCTTGCATCAAGCTTGCTTCATCTGTTACATCAAGCAATAAGTTAGCCAAAGATTGTGAATAATTACTGGGCGCATTTAATAAACTGCCACTATTAATTAACTCAGTCAATAACGCGGGTGATTTCACACAATTTTTAGCCACAAAAGGACTACATCCCCACACTAAAGGAAGACTCTCAAAAATTTGGACATATTGTGTTAAACAGGAAATGTCTTCATCATTGGCATTTTCTTGATAATCTTGCCATAGTTGACTGACTTCATTTTGTAAAAGAGAAGGTAAGGAAGAATTTGGGAGATTCATAGTTTTTATTGAATTATGTTATCAATAAGGAATGAGTAAAAAATAACTGACGGCTCACTTCAACCGCCTTCACAAGGCTCAATGCCATTAACTTAAGCCTTGGAGTCCAAACCTTTAGGTTTGCGTTAGCCTTGGAGTCCAAACCTTTAGGTTTGGAAGCGTTAGCCTTGGAGTCCTTTCGAGGTTTAAGTTTGGAAGCGTTTAATTCTAATAGAAATAATCCAAAGCCTTACGATTTGGACTCAAATTTTCTTTAACTCAATGGCAGTGCTTCACAAGGCTGGGATGACTAATTTATAAAGTAGGATAAAATTTTCCGAAACTCTTCAAACCTGTTTTGATATTTTATCAAACATCCAATTTAGGATATTAAATGTCTTTTGTAAATTATCAGTTGCAGAGATGGAAATGGGATCGATTATGAAAATATTATCTGCTAATTTACCAAATTCCCAAGTTTTTCCTGTAGTCACAATACCATAACAGAGATTAATATCTAACAAAGAAGAGGCTACCATTTCAGCCAACGCTTGCGCCCATCCTTCGTCAAAATTATCACGTTTAGCTTCTATAACACAAAGTGAAGGTTTTGCCATACCACCATATTTTGTTCTGGGTGCAATTAAATAATCAGGTTCACCCACAAGTCCTTTTTTTTCGTCTATATTGTAAGAAACATGAGACCACACGTTTAGCTGCTCATAATTTCTTGATACAATATTTAAGATAGGGCTAATGATTCTTTCACAAATAGTCACTTCATTGACAAAGCTTAAGTCATCATTCAAATTTTCTATCACCATGGAAAATAAAGACTCTAGAACATTCATTTCTTTTTGATTGATAAAGGCTGTTTTATTTGCAACCTCAATATCAAATTTTTTTGCGACTTCCTCAACGGTTTTAAAGTTACTATAAGCCATATCTTATTTGCCTGTTGTCATGAAAACACTAAACGAGCTAAATACCGCCCTTCTATATCATCCTCATAAGGCAATGTTACATCCAATCCAATTTGCCCTGCTATTTCTGTTAATTTATCTGCTGATATATTACACCATTGAAAAGATTCACCTAAATAATGCTTGTATTGGAAATATCCAGACCATTCAAATACTCTGACTCCAGACTCTACCATTCCATCATGGAGCAATATTTGACCACCGTCAAGTAATAAAGTAGATAAATGCTTAAGAAGTATAGAGATTCCTTCAATGGAACCTGCACAACCTAAAACAGAATCAAGCAATATTAATGTATCATATTTGGATTCTTTATATTCTCTGATGTCTCCAATGACACAGTTATTAACTCCAATACTCTCCATCGCTTTTACACAATAAGTAGATATATCTAAAGCGGTTACATCCATTCCTGAGTCTTGTAATATAAGTGCAGCAAATCCGCCCCCAGCACCAATATCCAATATCTTGCCACGACAAAGGGCAACAGTTCTTTTCACAACTTCTATTTGAGCATCGCTAGGTTCTAAATACATGGAACTACATAACGTCATGGATGGCACTTTAGAACCATGATAAAAATAGTCAAACCACTGTGCTTGACCAGTTCGTATATGTTCTAAGAGTGCTAAACCATGTGGGTCCATTGGACCAACAACCTGTATTTCTTCTTCAGTATCTTTATTTTCAAACCAGAATGCCATTTTAAAAGCCTAATATTTTCCAAAATTTAATAAGTTATCCAAAATAAATTTTGGACTCCAATAAACTGTTGGTTTTTCGCCTTAAATTTATTTTAGAAACCGAAAATTAGCACGTAGGTTGGACTGACGCGAGGAAGTCCAACATTTCGTCATTATCCTCTCTCTTTAGATGTTGGAGTTCGCAAGGGAACGAAAACCTACGAGCTAGTTAATAAAAATCCCTTTTTCCAAGGAAAGATGCTGTACATCTTTTTTCCATTGCCTGGTTTTCACAACACCACTTCTTCTAGCCGTTTTAACATGTTTTTCCAAGAGATTAAGAAATTCTAGTAAAATAACGTCATCCGCCTTGTTGCTACGACTATCACGAATGGCTGGCTCAATAAATTGGCGAGAATAACCACTTAGTTTTTCAACCGTTTGTGTATAACTTGAAAAGTGTTCATCAAAAGCATTTAGCAATTCATTATAATTCTGCTGTGCCTTAGAAATATTCCGAGTTCTTCCAGGAATATTCATATTTTTAAGCTTGTTTATCAATTTTTTGTGTACTGAAGCACGCGCATAATTCCACCCCGCTGTTTTGGAAATCAACACAGCATTACTGACCATTTTTTTACAAACATCAAGGGTTCCTTCTTCTATCTTCTTACTGGCTTCACGAAGTGCGGAGTCCATTTGATTTTTGAGTTGACGGTTACTTTTTTCCAAGTCATCTATAATTGCTTGTACGGCTGAATTGGTACCAACGGTTCGGCGCATCGCTGCAACTTTGTTTTCAAGTTGTTGGTTTCGTCTTTTCAAATCATCCATAGCGGATTGAATGCCCGCATTCGCATTCATTAGCGAATCGTCATTGGAACGTCCTACAGCAGTATCTTTACGTACCCCTTCTTTATAGACTTTGTATTGGTTTTTCATGTCCTCCTTAAATTGCGAAGAACGAATCACCAATGAACCGATGGCAAGACGAATGCCAGAACTGTGCGAACGAATTTCAATGACATCACCTGTTCGAGGGCTTTTTTCATAAATACCCAATTCACTTCTCATGGATACCCTGATTTTATGGGCATAATCCCTAAAAGAACCGCCTCTCACTGTCAAAGCACCCACTTTACCTTGAATGGATTCGGCAGTAAACAAGTTGGCAGTGATTTCTTGAACATTACCCAGAAAATCATAAAATCCCCCCGAAGTTGATTCCAAACGACCTATGATGGTTACGCTTTTGCCACGACTTTTAGGATTTGCCCAAGCATATTTTTTAAATTTATTTCTTTCAAAAGGTAAGGCTTGTTCAAAAAGAGGACGACCATCCTTATCTTTTTTATTAAGGGCTTCCCATCCACCGCGGGCTGCGTATTCCCATTCTATTTCAGTTGGTAGACGCAAAAAACCAGGGAGTTTTTCTTCTTTTCTGATACCAGGCGCATTCACATTAAGACGCTGCGGTAATTTAGGGAGTTTAGCAACACAAGCGGATGTTTTATAACACCAATGATTGTATTGACGAATAAAAGCTTGAAAATCAAACCAGCTCACTGCTGAAAGTGGCGTAGCGAGTAACTGAAATTGCTTGCGTTTTTTGTGACTCCTAAACGCTTTTTTCAATGTTGCCTTAAATTTGCTATTACCACTGAGTTCATAAAACTTTTCCAGTCCCTTGTTTTTGTTACCTTCTCCCATCACCATCACAAATTGAGCCACGCTTACTTCGTATTTACCCAGATAGTAATACCAGTGTTTTTTCTGTGAGTCATAAAAAGAACCTGAAATTGGGAGACGTTGCACGCCCTCAAAGATAGCCTCATCACCAAAATCTCCCAGTGCATCCCCCAGTTTAACGATGCGTTCTTTGTTCCCCCAAAACTCAGAGCCTGGCACAATGACTTTTTTAAAAACCATCTGTAAATTACCAGGCATCGGTAACGTAAAATCACTACGACTTGATTTGGGATTATAAGTACACTCCCAAGTATCGCAAGCGGCAAAAACGGTATTTGCACCAAAAATCAGTACAAATAACCCTATAAAATACAAATATTTACTTTTCATAAATGACCTCCGTAGTTACTTCTGTTGTAAAAAATATCATCGACATCGCAACGTTTTAATTTGTGATTTCTTTTTGGTATTCAACTTGATTGCACTCAGCCTTTCCCATGTTTTCTTATCTAAATTGCCGGTTTGGGAAACACCAATATCTCTTTGAAAGTCTTTGACAGCCGCTTTAACCTTCCTGATATTGATATTGTCCAGTTTCTCATAAAAATAACCCATTTCAGTTAATAGTGCAGCCACCCAAATTAAATCTGGATCACAATTTTTAATGGCTGTTGAATTTCTCCATTTTGTGTTGATAAGAGATTGGAGCTTGACTTTTGTCTTACTCGTTAGTTTAAGCTTACTCAGCTTTTCCCATACTCTGTTATCTAAGCTTCCAGTTTGTGGCAAGCGACTATCCCTTTGAAAAGCAGTTAATGCTTTCTTAACTTGTTGATTATCTAATTTTTTAGATATGTTAAGATAGGCTATTTCTGATAACCAAGCCATTATTAATACTGGATAGTCAGAAGTTTTTGGTGTCACTGAAGTTTCGTGTTTTTTGATGAACTTAATATTAGCGCGTTCAATCTCTGTCAGTTGACTGACAACGCCACTTGACTTTGATTCATACCACCCTTGTTTGTTAAAATAACCCTTTATATCGGGTGTTTTGAAGACATAGCCATGTCGTGCAAAGATTTCATTCCGCATCACTTTCAAATCCCAAGCAGATTTACCCCTTAAATCAGATAAGCTAAGAGTTCGGATTGAAGATTCTGGATACTTGCCCGGTACAAGAGGCCCAGTTACCACTTTAAAAGGATAGCTTTTTGAGCGTTTTTTGCCGTTAGTGACTTTGACTGTCCAACTGTTTGCTTTAGGACCAACATTTATTTTATACCAAAGTTCCTTAGAGCTTTTAAAAATAGGCACTCTACCAGAAAATTTGGTCACGCCAACCATTCTAAATTCTAGTTTAGAATGGGAGGTAAAATTTTTCCCATAAATTCTAATCCATTGTCGTTTACCAGAAGAAAGTGCTTTTAAACGATTGGGACGCATTTTTTTTATCACTGGCGTGGTAGTAGCGGCAGAAACTGAAGGTATTGTTGGTGTAGTTACAGGAATGGATGTTGAACCTTCTTTAATCTTTTTGTATCTTCTTGGAGTGTATTTCTCGTCTCGTGAAATTATTCTATGAACAACACCCTTATATGCCATTGAGGTGGTTGATTCATAAAACAATGATGCATTATTAGAGGTACGTTTATGAAATAATCTAACATGCGAATTTCTTTTATTGAGAATATCACCTGGTTTTAAGTTTTTCCAGTCAATTTTCGTAGATATCCCAGGCAAATTAGATGTTCCTCTTTTCCATTTAAGCCCCCACGCACGGCTAACAAATCCGGAACAATCAATACCTGCAAATTTGGCAAATTTGCCTTTTGTCTTTTTTGTACCACTTATTCTTGGCACATTGCCAGCAATTTTTCCACTTTTTATTTTGCTATCGAATTCTCCTATTGTGTCAAAACCATTCCAATGATAGGGTAAACCAGTCATTACTTGACCTGTTTTGAGCCTGTTGAATTGGGGATTTGCATTACCCCGCAAAACATTCCATTGATGAGTGGCATAACGCTTTGCATTGGCAATCACTTCATCTCTTGTAATGGCAAGGGTAGTCAAAGCCCATAGTTGAATGAAAATACCGACAAATGCTGCTAAAACAACATTCTGATACTTACTAAACATGATTTTAAGTGCCTCCATTATTTACCATCAGAAACCAAAAACTACAAAAACCTTTAACTACAAGGATTGTATATAATAAAGGATTTAAACCTGTGTATTATTACGATTTAATCCTTTAAAAATCAAGAACTACTAAAAACCAAGAACTACAAGGATTGTATATAATAAAGGA
>JAUCGK010000240.1 GCA_030378085.1 Candidatus Parabeggiatoa sp. HSG14 | reverse complement strand
TGAAATGCAGACATATAAATGTTTAGTACTTCTTTCAACAGAACCTTTTCTATTTTGATGGAAGATAAATATATGTTTTGCAATCAATTAGTTACAAACCACGCAAATTACCAGAGAGCCGTTTTTTTTTGTATTGATTTATTAATTTTTAATTGTAATTTTCTAATTTTAGTTAATTTTCATTATAATATACTTGTTTATTCTTTATAACTTACCGTTCGGTTAATAATAAGCAAAAAAGTCTAATTTTGACATCCTTTAAAATCAAGCCGTTATATGTTTTGAACTCGATCATCGAAGCAATCAGCAGATTCAGGAAAGAAAAAGAAGTTCCTTCCTCTGAGAGTAAAAATGCTATGGCACAAAAAATGCGTTGGTAAAAAGCATTATTTTTCAATAGGATAAAAAATACAGTTTTTGCGATTTTATTAACCGAATGAAGAGTTATAAACGTCAAAAACATAAATTTTGCTCAAAATGGAAAAGGAGAAAGTTTGATGAACATAAAAACAACGCATGACACCGCCACAACCACCGCCTGCCAAAAAAGCCAAACGACAGCGAAACCAACGCGGACGAAGATCGGACTCACGACACGGACGGATACCCGGGCTGGCTGGTGGGAACGCCGTCGTCGTTCACATAATGGCAGCTGGAGCCTTTTGGATAGTGCGGGGTGGTTATCAGCTGGTGGTTCATTTTAATGTTTTTTTTATTTTTGTGTGGATTGAGTGAGTGAGAATTGGTACATTTTAGTCATCTATGCTCAAGTTTACCATTATCTTCTCACTAAGTCAACAAGGCATTCTCATGTATTTGGGAATGCCTTTTTCTTTGGTCTTGGTTTTGTTCTTAGTCTTCCGATCCTGTTGGTTTTTTTGGTTTTTCCTGATACCTGTTGGTTTTTAACTACAAGGATTGTTTATAGTGTTTCCCGTTTGTGTAAGGTACAAAGTTTCGGGAAATCCGCATAGCGCAATGAACGAAACAACTAGCGAGCGTAGGGTGGGTAGAGCGATAGCGCAACGAAGTAACGGAGCTTGTGACGTTCAACCCACCTTTATCTAGTTCCCAACCTCTTGGTTGAGAATTAATGAAGGAACGCGAAGCAAACTGCAACGCAGAGCGTTGCTTACCAGTATCCCCAATGAAGACGTTGGGAACGAGTTTAAAATTTATCAAAGAACCCGACAACAACATCTTATCTCCTCTAACTATTCTTAGTGAAAATGCCTACCATTCAAATTAAAGCCCAATTATCTTTTGACGAACTCTTAAAAACGGTGGAACAATTTAGTTCAACCGAATTAGAACAATTTGTCTTTCGAGTTTTTGCTCTGCACGTTCAACGCAAAGCACCTCAATTACCCAATCGTGAATTTGAACTATTATTTAAAGCGAATCAAAACATTCCAGATGATATCCAAACACGCTATGACGAATTGATTACTAAACGTCAAACTGAAACACTAACGACTGATGAATATCAACAACTTTTGCAATTAACCGAACAAATTGAACAATTTGAAGCAATACGAATAGAAACCTTGGCCGAACTTGCTCAAATACGTCAAACCTCACTCACTCATTTGATGAAAGAGTTAAACATTCAACCACCTTCTTATGCCTAAAATATCTGTTTTCTTAAAAAGAACGATAGTTGAACGTGCGAAAGGATGTTGTGAATATTGTCAGAGCCAAGCTAAATTTGCCACCCAATCGTTTTCAATAGAACATATTAAACCACAAAGCAAAGGCGGAGAAACAAATTTAGACAATTTGGCATTAGCGTGTCAAGGCTGTAATAACCATAAATATAATAAAACCGAGGCTTATGACAATTTAACAAATAAAATCAAATCGTTATATAATCCAAGGCAACAAAATTGGCATGAACACTTCAATTGGAATGAAGATTTTACTCTAATTATTGGATTAACAGCAACGGGACGAGTCACCATAGAAACTTTACGATTAAATCGTCTAAATCGTCAAGAATTAGTTAATTTAAGACGGGTACTTTACGCTATGAATGAGCATCTACCTTAAAAGCGACTTATACCGAAAATAAGCGAGCGTAGGGTCACTGCCATTAAGTTAATAATTTATACGTTTATTATCAATAATATATATTGGAATTATTAAAATTAGGCAAAAGACATGCCTTATTCTTATGTTAGAAAAAAAATTGACAGTAGAAAAAGTACGTAAACGCCAGATGTCTGCAATGGTTGACACTGATGCAGTCATGCTTTCCCTGCCTCAAGACATTATTGAAAAATTAGGATTAAATCAAGTGCGTAAAGTCATAGTAACTTACGCTGATGAACGCCGTGAAGAACGCGATGTTTTCGCAGCAGTTCATTTAACAATTGATGATCACCTCCTTGTCACTGAAGCAGTAGCCTGCCCACCATTAAGTGAAGCATTAATTGGATAAGTGATTTTAGAAGAATTAGATATGTTAGTAGATTGCCAAAATCAAACATTATTACCACGTCCAGAATCACCAGTGTATCCATCTTTAAAAATGAAATAGGAATGAGTGGGGAGTTTAAGTTACTTGCTTGTTGGTGGCCTTTGTTCTATTATATACAACGATATCTAGTACAGCGAATTGTCGAAATAAACGAATAATGCAATAGCAAGCCTTTGCCTTAAATTCGTTTATTTTGTTTATTTCGTTTATTTTGTTTATTTTGTTTATTCGCTGTACTCTATATACGATATGAAAGGTTAAAGGATATGCCAGTCATTTTTAGGCATAAAGGTTACAGCTTTTTCTTTTTCTCCAATGAAGGAATTCCACTTGAATCTTGTCATACTCCAATAATGGCAATAACTATGAAAAATATCAGACCTTCTTCTATCCATACCCTAGAATTAGGGGAAATGGAAAACTTTGTTTATCTTATTCAAGATCATAGTTCAAAAACAGCGGCTGTAGTTGATCCAGCATGGGAAGTGCCTAAAGTAATTGCCCTTGCACAACATCAAGGTTATCAAATTACTGATGTCTTACTTACTCACAGTCATTATGATCATACGAATGGATTGCATGAGATACTAAATATTTATGATGCCCAAATTCATCTATTAGAAATTGAGGCACAATTTTGGGGACAGCAATTGAAAAACCCTCATTTACATAAAGATGGTGATATCATTTCAATCGGTGATACCAAAATTACGATTTGGCATACACCTGGACATACGCCTGGCTCAGCTTGTTACTCTCTTGATGGACATTTGATAACGGGTGATACCTTATTTGTGTATGGTTGTGGGCGGTGTGATTTGGAAGAGAGTGATCCAGGACAAATGTATGATTCTTTAGAAAGGTTGGCAACACAGTTTTCTTCCCAAACTGTTATACATCCCGGACATCATTATGCACAAAAGCCTTCTTCCACTATAGAAGAACAATTAGAAGGCAATCCATTTATGCATTTTGATAAGAAGGAAGATTTTGTTCGCTATAGGATGTATGAACATAATCGTGAAACGCCTTACACGCCTGTTAAGTTACCACTAAAGAAAAAATTAGGTATTTCAAGAATGGCAAAAAAAGTCTTTAAACACCTTTCTTCTTAAACTATTGTTTATCACAAGAGGCTTTTAATCAGGAGTCCAAACTTTAGTTTGGAAGTAGCCCAAAATAAATTTTGGACTCCGGCATCTAAATTTGGTACTTATCTTAGGAATGAAGATTCAATAAAATACGAAAGTTGAAACCTGACAGGTTTTAAAAACCTGTCAGGTTTAGCACCAACATTTTGCAAATTATTAAATCCTCATTCCTTAATTACTCTCCCTTCAAGAAAATATCCATAACCTCACTAAATTTTAGAACTTCATTATGATAGAAGAATGGACAGAAAATTTGAAAGAAATTGGTGCTCAATTTGATACGAACACTGTTATTCATTTTGGGAAACCTAAAGAAGAATTACAACAAGCATTGCACGGCGACATTATTACCGATTTATCACATTTTGGTTTAATAAAAGTGAGTGGTGGTGATGCCGAAAAATTTTTACAGGGACAATTAACCAATGATGTCCGTAAAGTCACGGCTCAGCGGAATCAATTAAATGCTTGTTGTACACCGAAAGGTCGCATTCTTATTAATTTTCGTTTATTTAAACGCGATAGTGCCTATTATTTTTTGCTACCACAAGAAAGTGTGACAACCACGCTCAAACATTTACAAAAGTATATCATGCGTGCTGACGTCAAATTGGAAGATTTTAGTAATCATTTGCTTCGTTTTGGTATCTCTGGCACTCATAGTACACGGGTATTAAAAAATTGTTTAGGTTTTACACCACCCACGGAAATGGAAGCGAGTTTAACAACAGAACAAACGACCATACTCCGTATTCAAGGAATACAACCGCGTTATATCATATTGACTGAAACGCCACAAGATTTATGGCAATGTAGCAGCAAAACACTATATCCTGCTGGCTCTACTGCATGGCAATGTACCAACAAAACACTACATCCTGTTGGTTCTACTGCATGGCAACTTTTAGAGATTCTTGCCGGTTTACCACAAATCTTGTCAACAACGGTAGAAGCCTTTGTCCCTCAAATGGTGAATTATCATGCAATTGGGGGAGTTAGTTTTAAAAAAGGGTGTTATACTGGACAAGAAATTGTAGCACGTATGCAATATCTTGGTTCCTTAAAACGCCGTATGTATCTTGCCAAAATGAATACGGAATCTGTACCAAAACCCGGGGATACTTTGTATACCAGTACAGAAGAACAAAGCGTTGGTAAAATCGTCAATGCCGTTCCACACCCTGATGGTGGAATGATTGCTTTAGCGGTGATTTCAATTAAAAATGCTGAGGCTGATGAAATTCATTGGCTTAACCAAGAAGGTGCTTCTTTAGAATTTATGGAATTGCCTTATTCGTTGTCATAACATTTTGCAAACATTTATAATTTGATGATCAAGACGCATGGCGCGTGGGATAGAGACGCATGGCCATGCGTCTCTACAAGGCCATTTTGGAAAATCGCGGCGTTCATTACCCGAAACATCAATTATTCACTTTATTTAATTTTCAAAACTAAGTGTTCAATTTCTTATATTTTATTCGATGTGGGTTATCGGCATTTGTTCCTAAACGGCGATGACGATCTGCTTCATAATCCGCATAATTCCCTTCAAACCACACAGCTTGACTGTCTCCTTCAAACGCTAAAATGTGCGTTGCAATCCGATCTAAAAACCAACGATCATGCGAAATAACGACGGCACAGCCTGGAAAAACCAGTATTGCTTCTTCGAGGGCGCGAAGTGTTTCTACATCTAAATCGTTAGTGGGTTCATCTAATAATAGTAAATTACCTCCACTCTTTAATAACTGTGCCAAATGAAGACGGTTACGTTCTCCGCCTGATAAGTCTTTAATCCATTTTTGTTGATCTTGTCCTTTAAAGTTAAAACGTCCGCAGTAAGCACGGGAGGGCATTTCATATTTACCAACAACAATGTTATCTAAACCATCTGAAATAAATTCCCACACTGTTTTGTCACCCGCTAAGATATCACGCGATTGGTCAACATAAGCTAATTCAACTGTGGAACCAACTCGAAATTCGCCAGCGTCAGGTTTTTCTTGCCCAACTATCATACGGAATAACGTTGTTTTACCGGCACCGTTTGGTCCAATCACGCCAACAATACCACCTTTTGGTAAGTTAAAGTTGAGATTTTCTATCAACAAATGTTCACCAAAACTTTTACGGACATTTACTGCTTCTACTACTAAATCACCTAAACGAGGACCGGGTGGAATGTAAATCTCTTGGGTGGCATTACGTTTTTCCACATCTTGATTAGTCAATTCTTCAAAACGGGCTAGACGTGCTTTGCTCTTTGTACGACGGCCTTTTGGATTACTTCGTACCCATTCCAATTCTGCTTTCATTGTCCGCATTCTGGCTGTTTCTTGTTTTTCTTCTTGTTCTAAGCGTTTTTCCTTCTGCTCTAACCAAGAAGAATAATTCCCTTCCCAAGGAATGCCTTGTCCTCGATCCAGTTCCAAAATCCAACCGGCGACATTATCCAAGAAATAGCGATCATGGGTAACTGCAACAACAGTGCTGGGATATTCTTGTAGAAATCTTTCTAGCCATGCTACCGATTCTGCATCTAAGTGGTTTGTTGGCTCATCTAATAACAACATATCTGGAGCAGATAACAGCAATCGACACAAAGCGACTCGGCGTTTTTCTCCGCCTGATAATTGAGTAACATCTGCTTCCCAATCTGGTAAACGTAAGGCATCAGCAGCGATTTCCAATTTTCTGTCTAATTCCCAAGCACCCGTTGCATCAATGGCATCTTGTAATTTGCCTTGTTCTTCTAGCAAGGCATTCATTTCATCCTCACCCATCGGCTCAGCGAATTTCATACTGATTTCATTAAAGCGATCTAATAAAGCTTTAGTTTCAGCAATACCTTCTTCAACATTACCGCGCACATTTTTTTGATTGTCTAACTGTGGTTCTTGCGGTAAGTAGCCAACGCGAATGCCGGTTTGTGGACGTGCTTCTCCATTAAACTCTTTATCTAATCCTCCCATAATACGTAACAAACAAGACTTACCAGCCCCGTTTAAACCTAAAACACCAATTTTTGCACCTGGAAAAAAGGAGAGTGAAATGTTTTTGAGAATTTCCCGCTTTGGTGGCACGACTTTGCCAACGCGATTCATGGTATAAATAAATTGAGCCATACGTTACCTTGTATAGTTGTCCAGAAAAGTTTTGTCCCTTAAAAATATCTAATCAATCAAAAGGACATAGTTATGGTAAATAATCAATTCAACAGTCAACATGTTATAGCGTTTCCCGATTGAATAAAGTACAACCTCCCCTAAATCCCCTCCTTAAATTGAGGAGGGACTTGTACCTGACGCAATCGGGAAACGCTATAACTCTCTGAAAAGTTACCTTAAAAAGCTTGGTAATCCTACAATGTGGGAGATACAACTATATTTTTTATATATCATATAGTTATAGCGTTTTCCGATTGGATAAAGTACAACCTCCCCTAAATCCCCTCCTTAATTAACTAATCTTTACCCACAAGTACCTCGTCTTTTGGAGTCCAAACCTTCAGGTTTGGCAGTTCGCGATGGAGTCTAAACCTTCAGGTTTGGCAATTCGCGATGGAGTCCAAAAACACAAACCTGAAGGTTTGGACTCCAAAAACACAAACCTGAAGGTTTGGACTCCAAAAACACAAACCTGAAGGTTTGGACTCCAAAAACACAAACCTGAAGGTTTGGACTCCAAGAACACAAACCTGAAGGTTTGGACTCCAAGAACACAAACCTGAAGGTTTGGACTCCAAAAACACCTGGGTACTTGTGGGTAAAGATTAGCCTTAATTAAAGAGGGGACTTGTACCTGACGCAATTCGGGAAACGCTATAATAAATCATCCACATTTCAGGACTACCAAAAGTTTAATGATGCACTTCAATGTTGTCATTCCATGAAAATTTCTAAAAACAATATAGTACTCGTTGTCCAGAAATTATTATTGTCTCTTAATATAGTTCATGATATCATAAAAAAATATTTAATCAATCAAAAGGATATTCCTAACAGGTAATAACAATTTCAAGATAATAAGCAACCAAAAATCGTTCAGCATGGTATTCCAAATGCACGTTGCTTGTCTCATTTTTTAGGTGAATTAGTGTTGCGATTACTTGATTTACACATTCAAAAGCAGGCTCAATTACAAGTTATTCGAGTTGTTGACGACATTTGCTATTGTGAAGATGCTGTTAAGGCTTGGCAAGCGATACAAACGTTTTGTGATGCTTTTGGTTTATAGCGTTTTCCGATTGGATAAAGTACAACCTCCCTTAAATCCCCTCCTTAATTAACTGATGTTACGCACTGTACTTCAAATAATTTTAGGGACACCCCCCTAACCCCCCGTACACGGGTGGAACCAAACATCATTCGACACTTTGCTTTAATTTTTCTATTTTGGGACTTCCC
>JAUCGK010000239.1 GCA_030378085.1 Candidatus Parabeggiatoa sp. HSG14 | reverse complement strand
ATGTGCAGGACTACCAATAAAGGATTAAAGAAGAGGTATGACTTTATTTTTTTCCCTAAATCAAATCGAACCCACAGATTTCATCCTTTTTTATAAACAATCCTTGTAGTTATAGTTGTACTTAATATTCAACAACATAAGCAAAAAACACCATGAAATACAAACTTAAACAACTAATTACCTTAATTGGTACTGCCTTGCTTGGCAATCAGCCAACGATGGCTAATTCCCCATTGGAATCTCCCTCTCCAGAAAGCTTTCGTCAGGGAGGCAATGATTCTTTTCTCAGTAAACTGGATACCATCATCAAAACCAATACTGATCAAACTCGTGCTACCAAACGTAACAACAATACCAGTGATTCGACTGACGAAGTAGAACCGACTCAAAATGATGCGGTACTCCCAATTATTGAGAACGAAAGCAACGTTATTGGTTTTTCTCAAGAAAACTATTTTGTCAATGAAAATGATGGAACTGCAACCTTTACCGTTGAGCGTAACTGCACTAATGATTTTTCTTCACCTGTTTCCGTGTCATATCGGGTTAAAGGTGATCAGCTTACCACAGCTTACGGATCATCAGGAGATTGGGGTGATTATATTACCTATGATTACAATGGAGACTGTGAATCTTATTCCTGTGGTACGCTCACTTGGGGAGAAGACGATTGTGCATCGAAAACTTTTGATATATCAATTAACAATGATTCAGAAGTAGAATCTGACGAAACCATTGTTTTGGAACTCTACAATCCCTCTAAAACAACACTCAATCGTAATTATACGATATTGACTATTATTGACGATGATAAAAATGATGATGGCAGTAGTGTCATTAAATTTTTCCCTAGAAATTACACCGTCAATGAAAATGCGTCTCAAGCTGTCATTTGGGTTGATCGTGTCGGATGTATTCCAGAGAGTCCTTCCGTTTCAGTTTCGTATAGCAGTCACGATAAAAGTGCTATTTCAGGAGAGGATTATCAAGCGGTAACAGGTACTCTCACTTGGGAAGAAGGCGATTGTACTGCAAAATGGTTTAACGTTCCTATTATTGATAATTTTTTGCTTGAGAAAAATGGAAACGATATCTATTATCCAGAGAGAGAAATTCTTTATTTGGGATTGGATACACCTACGGGGGATGCTAAGCTAGGAAGTATTAATACAGCTAAACTCACTATTGTTGACGATGATGATGTCAGTATCATTGGGTTTTCAAAAGAAAACTATTATGTTAACGAAGGAGATAAATCAGTCAATATAACCATTGAACGCACTAATTGTCTTCATGATTTGACGGGGAAGATTGGAATATTTATTACGACTGATAACGAAGGTACAGCGAAAAAATACGATGATTTTAGAATTGACAGTTATTATTCTTATCCTCGCTTTAGCTGGGCTGCGGGTCACTGCGAGTCAAAAAGTTTTCCGGTAGATATTAAGGAAGATTCACTATTTGAAGGGAATGAAACTGTTATTTTGGAAATTCAATTATCTTCTTCTTATAATGTAACATTTGGTCAAAGTCGGGCAGTATTGACTATTCAAGACAATGATCCTGCTCCCGTTAAAATGAAGTTAAACCAAACTCGTTATACAGCGGGAGAGATATTGCAATTAGATATGACAATTCAAAAGATTGAAGAGGCCAATTTTTATGTTGCGATGGTGTTTCCGGATGGTAACTTTGTAACATTGGGTTATCCTGATAAATGGAGTGTCCTGAATACGCCTCAACCTTATTTATCTCATATAGCCGATAATCCAGTTTACTCTCTTCTTAATTTACCAGTGCCTGTTGGACTTGCTTTTGGTAATTACTCAGCGTGTGGCATATTAGTTTCACCTGATGTCAATGTGTTAAATCAAAGTCATTGGATTCATTCAGATTGTGCTAAATTTGAAATATATGATAACAGTACTGTTGATTTGTCCACTTTTAGAAACACGTTACAAGATGGCAGTTTAGGACCAGAAATGGTTTGGATACCCGCAGGAACATTTCGGATGGGTGATATTCAGGGCGAGGAAGAGGAGGATGAACAGCCAGTGCATGATGTGTCAGTTTCACGTTTTGCGATGGGACGCTATGAGGTCACATTTGCGGAATATGATAAGTTTGCAGAAGCGACTGGCAGAGAAAAGCCTTATGATTATGGATGGGGACGTGGTAATCATCCGGTGATTCATATCTCTTGGTATGATGCAATGGCTTATGCAGAATGGTTAAGTGAACAGACTGGTTATCAGTATCGTTTACCAACAGAAGCCGAATGGGAATATGCCGCACGAGCTGGGACCAATACTAACTATTGGTGGGGTAATGAAATTGGCTATAATCGGGCAAATTGCAATGATGATTGTAGTGATAATTTTGAAGGAACCGCACCTATAGGTTGGTATACACCTAATCTTTTTGGTTTATATGATACTGTGGGCAATGTTTGGGAATGGACATGTACTCTTTATAAAGAACAATATCAAAGGATTGAAAAACCTTGTTTTATTAAAAATGATGCTACCCCTGATAAACGTGTTGTCATACGTGGTGGTTCTTTTTACAACCGCGCAAAAAATGCGCGTTCAGCATCTCGTGATTGGTATTGGTCAGGCAAACGCTATATCAACATAGGTATGCGATTAGTTAAAAATCCCTAATATGGGTTGTTGGAGTCCAAACCTTTAGGTTTGGCAATACTTCTGATGGGTTGTTGGAGTCCAAACCTTTAGGTTTGGCAGTACTTCACTTATTAACATTTTTGAGACTCATTCGACCTCCGATTTTTTGAACCAGGTAAAAAAATAATGAAACACAATTTTAAACAGCTAATCATCTTGGTTAGCATGGCTTTATTATGGCATGGCTTTACTATGGCAAGTCAGGAATCTGTTTCTCCAGAAAATCTTCGTCAAAATGAAAATGATTCATTTATTGATGAAGAGAATAAAGACAATCTCATTGGTTTTTCTCAAAAACACTATCAAGTCAATGAAAGCAATCTATCAGTTACTATAACTGTTGAACGTATCTGTCTTGATGAAAATACTATATCACAAGCTTCAGTTTGGTATTCTGTTAGTTACAGTACAGCCACTTTACGTGATGACTACGACATCCTTGCAGAAAAAATCCATTGGCAAAAAGGGGAATGTGGGCTAAAAAATATTGAAATACCGATTATTGATGATTCTGAAGTAGAAGATGATGAAACCGTTGTTATAACCCTCAGTAATTTTTCTGGCACAAAATTGAATACACAAAGTAGTACGATATTAACTATCGTTGATAATGACGAAATTATCGTTGGTTTTTCTCAAGAAAATTATCGCGTTGATAAAAATCTTCAAAGTGCCACCATTTTAGTTACTCAAAAAGGCTGTAGTCCATCAACAGAACCTTTTTCAGTTTCGTATGCCAGCAATGAAGAAGGGAGTGCTATCCCTGGTGAAGATTACAGTGCTGTCGCTGGTACTCTAACTTGGGAGGAAGGTATTGGAGACAACAAGTATTGTGGTCCACTGTGGTTTTATGTGCCGATTCTGGATAATGGTCCTATTGAAAGTGATAAAACCATTCATTTAAAACTGAGTAATCCAACGAGTGGCATACAGCTTGCTCAAAGCGAAGCAATACTGACTATTATTGATAACGCAATATCTCCCACCACTATTCCAGTCAGTGAAGAAAATAATCCTGGTGTCATCAGTTTTTCTCAAACAGAATATTATATTGATGAAAAGACTTTAAATCATGGTGTTCTTATTTGGGTAGAACGTTCTGGCTGTGGTACTAAAACACCTCCCGTTTCCATTTTATATACCACCCATTATAATGGTAGTGTTATTGCGGGAAAAGACGACAAAACAGTGACAGATATTCTTTCTTGGAAAGCCGGCAACTGTAGTTCAAAGTGGTTTGAAATGCCTATTACAGATGACTTGGATGTTGAGAACGAAACAGTGTCTTTAAAACTCAGTGAACCAACGGGTGGTGTGAAACTTGTTCAAAGTGAGGCTCTACTCACTATCATTGATAATGATGGTAGTACTATAGGTTTCTCCCAAGATAACTATTGGGTCAAAGAAGAGGATAAGTTACCTGCTATTACTGTAGAACGGACTGATTGTGTAAGTGGTTTTATCCCCCCAGCTTCTGTTTCGTATTTAGTATATGAAGGTGATCATCTCGCGACAAAAGGAAAACTTTCTTGGGAAATTAATCAATGTATTCCACTTACTTTTGAAGTAATTCTTTTCGATGACACTCAAGTGGAAGATGATGAAATCATTAGTCTAGAACTAGAATCGCTGTCTGGTGCTAAATGGGGTAAAAATCGTGCAATATTAACTGTTGTTGATAATGAACCCTTTACAAATCAAATAAGTACAGCAGAAAATCGAACAATGCGTATAACAATGAATTTAGACAAGAAAAATTATGCGTTAGAAGATGTCTTACGTTTAGACATGACCGTCGATGGTATTGGTAAAGCGGGTTTATACGTGGCGATTACCTCTCCAAATGGCGATATAATGACATTGGATTATCCCAACAAGTGGCATCAATTGAATACTCTTCAACCTTATCTTTCTCCCCTCAATATCGTAGGGAAACAAGTTTACCCTATTTTTAATGGGCAATTACCCGCAGGACAAGCTTTGGGGAAATATTCGGTTTGTGGTATATTAGTGCATCCCAATGCGATTGACATCTTGAATCAAGCGAATTGGATTTATTGGGATTGTCCAACATTGATAATATATGATTCTCCGCCTTCTTTTCGAGATACTTTGCAAGATGGCAGTTTAGGACCAGAAATGGTTTGGATTCCTAGTGGAACGTTTCGTATGGGTAATATTCAAAATGCTAATTATTTTGAAAAAAAAGTGCTTGTAAGCACAGTTTCTATAAATCGTTTTGCAATGGGACGTTATGAACTAACAGTGGGTGAATTTCAACAGTTTGTGAATACCACTGGTTATTCAGCAGCAACGAATTGCTCTACAAAAGATAATCAACATGATAATGAGCCAATCGTGTGTGTCAGTTGGAATGATGTGACTGTTTATGCTGAGTGGTTAAGTCAACAAACAGGAGAACAATATCGTTTACCGACACAAGCCGAATGGGAATATGCAGCGCGTGCAGGAACAGAAACAAAATATTGGTGGGGTAATAAAATTGGTACGAATCAGGCTAATTGTGGTACTGATTGTAATGATAATTTTAGTCGAGTTGCACCAGTAGGCTCTTTTAGTCCTAACGCTTTTGGCTTATATGACATAACAGGCAATGTGTGGGAATGGACATGTTCTTCGTATGCTATGCAACGTTGTTTAAATCGAGATAATATTGATAGAAATGATATTATTTTCTTACGTGGTGGCTCATGGCGTGACAATGCAGATGGAATGCAAATAGCGTTTCGTAATAGCACGGGCAGATTTCATGGACGCAGTAGCAACACAGGCGTGCGATTGGTGCGGCTAGCCAAGTAATCCTATTAAGTACAACGGATTCTCTCGTTCCAACGCTAAAGTGTCAATGCCGTTAAGTTAAAGAAAATTTGTAGGGTGGGTAGAACGAAGTGCAACCCACCAACTCCTTAAATAACAGTGGGTTGAACGTTCCGTTACTTCGTTGCGCTAACGCTCTACCCACCCTACATGGCTTAACTTAATGGCATTGTAGCAAAAGCGTTGGCAACGAAGTAACGAAGCGCAGCGGAGATCACGCAGACTGTAACGCTCCAACGTTACGGATTTATTGGCATATTGAAAAAAAAAGGAAAACATAAAAATGTTAAAGAAAATTATTTTTAGTATTGCTTATTGTTGTCTTTTAATAAGTAGTCCTACAATAGCAGATTTTATCACCATGAGCGATGGCGCAAAAATCTACTATGAAGTGGCAGGGCAAGGAACACCGTTATTGTTAATTCATGGTGGAGATACAAATATCCGTAGAAATCCGTATTCAACCAGCGATTTTAAAGCAAGTATTTCTTGGGAGCCTCAATTTCAAAAGTTCGCCAAAGAATTTAAAGTCATTCGGTTTGATATTCGCGGCTTTGGAAAATCAACATTAGTAGGAAAACATCCGATTGATTCATGGGCGTGGCAAAGACGAAAAGATAGAACAGTGACTGATGTGGTTGAGTTGCTGAAATTTTTGAATATTCAAAAAACCCACGTCATTGGTTTGTCTATAGGTGCGGGGATTGCTGCACAATTAGCCGTGTATCATCCTAAAATGGTTAATAAGTTGATAATTGCCAGCCCTTGGAACGATCACTCCCTGTCATTTTCTTCACAACGGCAGTTGACTCGTTTAAACAAATTTAAAAAACGAACATTACTGATTGTTGGTGCAAACGATAGACATTCCATTGGTGAAGCTAATGCTGCAAAGCAACGTGGCTATAACCCTAAAAGAGAAGTTATTCGTAATGCAGGTCATTTTTCTAACAGTGAGCAACCGACAAAATTTAACAATCTTGTTTTGACATTTTTGCGTACAAAGCCAACAGCAGATAATTTGTATAAACAAGATAACTCCACAAATTATGGCTGGGGCAAACAGCCTGAACAATTTGGATTGCAAGAGGGAGAGGAAATCGAAACTTTTGGCCCACATACATATTCTGTGGATTCACAGGGAAATATGTATGTGGTTGATACCATCAACAGTAAAATTAAAGTATTAAATGATAAAGGGAGATATCAACGTAATATTGATTTTACTGGCTGGGCTTCAGATATTATGACTGGACGCAATAACAAATTGTTTATCTTAGACAATGATAGCCTTATTATACAACCAGTACGAGGAAAAGCGACCCAACATCAAATTTCACCAGATATCCCTAAAGTTGAAGGTTATGGACAGGGAATGCGGGTTGATAATGCGGGTAATCTCTATCTTTGTCAATTTCAGCAGTGTTATCAAATTGGTGTGGCACAAAAAAATGGAATTAAAATACTACACCCTGATGAACAACTGGAAAATGTCAGTCCAGGTTATCCCATCAAAGACAACAAGTTTGTTCGGACATTATGGAAAAGTAATCATAAAGCCGTTATTGAAATCATGGATGAGGATTGGGCTATTGTTCAAACTATCCCAATGAAGACAGATGATGTTTTTGGCATGGTTGGATTTCTGCGACAAGATGACAAAGGTTTTTTTTACATTGAAGTAGAACGCATCACTAACGACAACTATGTGCATTTAGAAATTTGGCAATATGATGAGAAAGGGCAACATGTTTCTGTGACAGAACTGCCTAATGATTACTATTCAACGGTTTATAAAAAAGCGTATATAGATGAAAGTAAAGGCATAACACAACTTTTTACAACGCAAAATGGGGTAAAGGTTATCTCGTATCAACCAATCCCCAAAAATTTTGTAGCCCCTAAAAAAGGTTGCCGTGCTTTTTTTACTGGAGCTATTGTTGGGGGTAAATTCGTTACCAATACTGTTAGTGAGGTTTACCAAGAAGATACCATGAGTGAATATGTTGGAGCTGGTGAATACCCTAATAATGAAAGAGCATTCCCAAAAGCGGTTGCAGCGACTTTTGACGGAATAGCTATAGATTCTGGAACAAGAGTTGTTATCTATAGCAAGAAAAATTTTAAAGGGAAAATACTATTAGATAAAACAGGTCCAGCAATAATTAATAATCTCCTTTGGAAAAATTATCCTCGTTTAAATCGCTATCACACAGAGACATATGACGAACCGTTACAAAGTAGTTTTCCGCAATCTGTTAGAAAGTGGAGTAATTCAAATATGCATAAGTGGTCTTACGGTTCTTTAAAAGTGATTTGTAAATGAGATAAGAATTTAACTCGTATAGAAAAGTCAGGAACTACAAGGATTGTATATAATAAAGGATTAAAACCATTAACTACAAGGATTGGATCGTGGTAATACGTCAGTTTAAATCCTTTATTATATACAATCCTTGTAGTTCTTGGTTTTTAGTAGTTCTTGATTTTTAAAGGATTAAATCGTAATAATACACAGGTTTAAATCC
>JAUCGK010000466.1 GCA_030378085.1 Candidatus Parabeggiatoa sp. HSG14 | reverse complement strand
ATACTGATACTTTTACAAACAAAAGACTTAGAGTATCCATTACCACACTTACAAATTAACAATATTAATAAAAATGTCATTTATGGAATTTATAAAAACTGATTTAGGACAATTATTAGCTTGGCTGATTACCATTATTGGTGGCCCCCCTGCAATATGGTTTTTTTGGGATAAATTTTCCAAACAATATAATAGAGACGAACTAATCATTACAATTACACCAGAAGCACGAGATATTTTATTTCCAAAAACGGTTGATACGCCTACACTCAAAGCCGATATAGATCGTCTCCCCGAACCCACCGCTAAATTAGTCGGGCGCGAGACAGAATTAGCACAACTCAATGATGCATTGATTGATCCTAAAAAATCCGTTGTTGCTATTATTGCCGGTGGCGGCGTGGGTAAATCAGCATTGACTTGGACATGGCTAGAAAAATTACAACCCAATTATGACGGTGCTGCGTGTGTTTTTGGCTGGTCATTTTATAGCCAAGGCTCACATCAAACGACTAATTCTTCTGCTCCCTTTTTTCAAGCGGCATTACCCTTTTTTGGTTATAAGGATGCATTGCCTACCGATGAAGTAGAAAAGGGGAGACAACTCGCTGAACTTTTATGCCAACAACCCGCTTTATTAATACTGGATGGGATAGAACCTTTACAACATCCGTCCCATGTTATGGATGGTGAAATTGCGGACGTGGCTTTAAAAGAATTGTTGCGTTGTGTACGAAGGAATAAATTAGGACAACATCAAAGTTTAGTCGTCATTTCAACGCGCCAACCCATTATAGAATATGAGCAATGGACAGAAGGCTATGTGCCGATTGATTTACAACTTTTAAATAATCAAGATGGCGCGAGACTATTGATAAATCTCCATGTCAAAGGGAGCCAAATCGAATTAGAACAAGCCAGCATTGATATGGGTGGACATGCATTGGGATTGGTTTTATTAGGACGATTATTAGTGGCACGTTTTCATGGTGACATAACACGCCGTAATCAACTCCCTGATTTATTTGAAGAAGCCAAGGAAGGAGGACATGCCCTGCGTGTCTTGCGTTATTACGACAAAACATATTGGCAATCTCCCAACCTTTTTAAACGCTTTTATCAACGCCTATTTAATCAAGATGCACCAGAGCGAATTTTCTTGCGCCTTATCGGATTATTTGATCGTCCAATGGGTTTAGCTGAAAAAGAGATATTGTTTGCCAAAGCAAAATATGCCCAACCATTATCCCAATTAAATAACGATGAATGGTTGTCTGTACAACAACGCTTAGAACAAGCGGGGCTATTACTAAAAAATGAAAGAAAAGGAGAACGACTTGAATGGGATGTCCATCCATTAGTACGCAATTACTTTGGACAAACCTTTCAGAAAGAACAACTCAAAGCCTACCGACAAGCACAAAAGGTATTATTTGAATATTATCAATCTATTCCAGATAAACACCAGCCAGATACTTTAGAAGAAGAAGAAATGGAGCCATTATATCGGGCAGTGGTGCATGGGTGTTTGGCAGGGGAGTACAAGAAAGCTTTTGATGTGTATTTTGATCGTATTATACGAGGTGATGACAAAACTTATCGTTTCAAAAAACTTAGTGCTTATGCCCAAAATCTTACCGCCATTTCTGCTTTTTTTCTTAACGGTTGGGATAAGCCTGTTATCAGTGATTTATCCGAGTCTAATCAAATTTGGTTACTAGATCACGCATCATTTTGTCTTTTATCACTGGGACGATTGAACGAAGGTATTACACTTGCTGAAAGAACTAAAAAATTTGCCAAAAAATTAAAGGATTTAGAACATTTCACTATTACTTCTATCCTTATAGGAGATTTATATTTACTTACAGGAAAACTGGAACTAGCAGAAACAAATTTTAAAGAAATAGTAACTTATACTGACAAATTAGAGAAGTATTCTTCTCAAATTGGTGTTCAATATGTCAGCTATACTTTAATTGCTATTTATAGTCGTCTTGCTACAGTTCAACGTTTACAAGGCAATCTACAAATAGCTTTAAAAAACTTTGAGATGGTTGAAAAATTTCGTCCTAAACATAATCAAAAATATAGATTATATGGGGTAGGAGAATATTATTATTGTATCTTCTTGTTAGATAAAGCCAAAAATGAAATAACAAGAAAAATGATATTGGAAGAAGGGCAATTTGCACTTAACATATCTAAACATGAAAAATCGTTGTCTGATATTGCATTTGATAATTTAACTATTGCAAAGGTCCTTTTTACCCTTAATCGTTTTGATGAAGCATATTTTGAAATAGATCAAGCTGTACAGCAGTTGCGTAAAGCAGGAAATCCTAATAATGATTTACCTGAATACCTCTTAGCCCGCGCCAATATCCTCCGTCACCAAAAAGACTTCAAAGCAGCCCAATACGATATTGACGAAAGCTTTGACATCATTGAACGTTGTGGCATGAAACTTTATGAAGTCGATGCTAACCTGTTACAAGGCAACCTTAACCTTGACCAAAATCAAACCGCCGATGAACAATATAAAATCGCTAAAGAACTGATTGCTGTTACTGGTTATCATTTGCGTGATCCAGAATTGGATTTGTTAGGGGCGCGGTTGGCTTTTTATAGAAATGAACAGAGTGCTGCTTTGTACTCCCTGAAAAAGGCACGGGATAGATTGGAGGAAATGGGATATTGGGGATTGTTGCCTGAGTGGGAGCAGGTAGAGAAAGAATTTGAACAGTGATTGACAACTATAATATTTTATTACAATTTTATACTCATGTTAAATATATTATGACTGGTAAACAGGTCGTTAAAACACTACAAAAAGCTGGATGGGTGATTGATCGCAAAACTCGTCATACTATTCTTAAAAAAAATAGTAAAACAGTACCAGTACCCATACATGGTAACAAAGACTTACCTATTGGTACACTTAAAAGTATTGAACATATTACAGGGGTGAAACTCACATGAATAAACTACAAGCATTATACCCCGCACGAATTTGGTATGAAGACAATGTATATTATGTGCAATTTCTTGATCTTGAAAATGGCTTTACCTTTGGAGAAAATTTGACTGATGCAAAGGAAATGGCAGCCGATGTTCTTAGTGGTTTATTAGCATCAGCACTAGCGCATAATGTGCCTATTCCGCTTCCTCAAAAAGCACAAGGTGAAGATATTTATTTCATTGCACCTACAATTAAAGTGCAAGCTGCTCTATTATTGCGTCTGATGAGAGCCAATTTACCCCAAGAAAAAATTGCTGAAGCTATAGGTGAAACGAAACAAACCTATCAAGAAATTGAACAAACTCAAGCAGTTCCTACTTTGTTACAATTACAAAAAGCTGCTGACGTTTTTGGCAAAGACTTAGTTATTGAATTTAGGGGTTAAACAAGCTATAGCGTTTCCTGATTGAGTAAACGATAGTTATATTATTTAACTAATTGATAATTAAAAAATATTGCACTTTAGTCAATCAAAAAACGCTATAAATTTATTTTGAATATTTGAGGTATAACTATTATGTCAAAACCTGCCTTACTTAAAGAGGAGTTGATGCCAGCATACGAAGAAATGGCATTATCACAAGGTATGATATTGCTTCCCTTTAATGAATTAGCTTGCGAGGATAACATCCCAATAGAAACGGAACAACACAAACTGCAAATGGAATTACTCATTGACTCGCTACGGCTCTGGTTAAACAAGCTACCTAATGGCTATGTGGGGGGAAATATGTTTATTCACTACTTAACCCCGAAAGGACATAAAGCATTTAAGGGACTAGATGTGATTGTGGTGTTAGATGTTCCCAAGGGAATACGTGACAATTGGATTGTTTGGAAGGAGGGAAAAGGCCCCGATGTTGTTATTGAATTATTATCTAAAAGTACCATTGGAGAAGATAAAAACAAAAAAAAGGAAGTTTATCAAAATCAATTGTTTGTCAAAGAATACTTTTGGTTTGATCCAAAAAAACCCGTTGATTTTTCTGGCTTTACTCTCCAACATGGGATTTATCAAACGATATCTGCAAATAATGAAGGACATCTAATAAGCCAAATACTGGGATTAAAATTGGTACAGTGGAAGGGCTTTTATAAAAATGCAGAGACCACTTGGCTACAATGGGAAACTTTAGAAGGTGATTTATTGCCAACGCCAGAAGAAGCAGAACAGAAACGTGCTGAACGATTGGCTGAAAAACTACGCCGGGGTTAATCCAGAAGATATTTAAGATATTAGGCTTACAAAGCTTCGCCTTGAATTCCAGAATCACACAGATATTTTATCAAAATGAACATATTACCCATTAATTTAGATGATCTAATGCAATGGCATAGATGCCTTATAAAACAGATTTATAAAGTTGCACCAAGTAGCCAATACATTTTCACTACGCATTCTGAAGGTGTTTTTTCATCAATTGATCACGATAGACGTGTACTTTTAATGGAGGAAGATTAAAGTGGCTAAAAAAACACTTAGAAAAGATATACGTCAAGACGAAGAAATATGGCAAAGTGATAAGCATGTACTTTTTGTTGAAGGAAAAGATGAAAATGCAATTGATCCGCTAGTATTAGAAATCCTTCTTAAAGACATTATTTATGTAAAGCCAATGGGTTCATCGTATCATGTGAAAAGTGTAGCTCAAGCCCTTCACAAACATCATCCTGATTATTATTTTCTTATTGATAGAGATCATTCTGATGATAGCTTTGTGGAAAAATGTTGGCAAAATTTTCCCGATCCAGCAACGCATAACTTACTGGTGTGGTTTCGCCGTGAGCTTGAGAATTATTTTCTGATACCAGAATATTTATTAAAATCCCAATATATTACCGTTTCTGAAGATACTCTTAGACAACATATTCGCGATACTTTTCAGAAAAGGTTTTATCTGGAAACAGCTAATCGCGTCATCGTTTATATTAGAGAGGAACTTAAAAATAAATGGATAGCATTATTTGAAAAACCACATAATTTTAAAACAAAAGAAACGGCTATTAATCAACTGACAAATATACCAGCGTTTAACAGTCAGACGAAAAAAATGGATCAATTATTAAGTCAAAACAATCTTGAAGAGTTATTCTATCAATTTCTTAACCAATTCACAGGTGGTCATGAAACAATGGATTTTGGATGTGGACAGTGGCTCGAATTAATGAGGGGAAAAAAAGTATTACCCACTATCATTAACCATTGTTTTGAAGTAAAAAATATGCAAGGTAAGTTTTTACACGGCAAAGTGAAATTAAATGAAGTTGTCAAAGACCTAATTAGAAAATCAATTCCTGAACAACCTGATGATTTTAAAAGATTATATAAAATAATTTCTCGCAGAATACAGCCTACTTAAGGCATATTAAAGCTTTTTTTATTCCTAAATCTCATACTCACTGAGAACATTTTAACAATTTTATTAAACCAGAGAGGCAACTTTTATTCCTAAATCTCATACTCACTGAGAACATTTTAACAATTTTATTAAACCAGAGAGGCAACTAATATAGATATGAAAACCATTGTCCAACGCATTGCTGAAGAGATTTCAGTACAAGAAAGTCAAGTACAAGCTGCTGTTTTTTTACTTGACGAGGGCGCAACAGTGCCATTTATTGCTCGTTACCGTAAAGAAGTGACGGGCGGTTTAGATGACACTCAATTGCGTACTTTAGAAGAACGCTTGCGCTATCTGCGCGAGTTAAATGAACGCAGAGAGGTTATATTAAATAGTATCCGAGATCAAGAAAAACTTATCCCTGAATTGGAAGTAGCTATTCTGGAAGCAGATACGAAGACTCGTTTAGAAGACTTGTATTTGCCTTATAAACCTAAACGCCGTTCTAAAGCTAAATCTGCAAGAGAAGCTGGGTTAGAACCGTTAGCATTGGATTTATTCCAAAATCCAACACTTGTCCCTGAAGAAGCTGCAGTGGCTTATATTAATACCGAAAAAGGTATTGATGACGCTCAAAAGGCATTAGAAGGGGCACGGCATATTCTCATGGAAAAATTTGCCGAAAATGCAGAATTGCTTGGTGAATTGCGTGAATATCTTTGGGAAAATGCCATCTGTAATGCTAAGGTGGTAGATGGTAAGCAAGAAAAAGGGGCAAAATTTACTGATTATTTTGACTATCATGAACCGCTGAAAGAGGTGCCTTCTCACCGTGCTTTAGCATTATTTCGAGGGCGTAAAGAAAGTGTGTTACAACTCAGTTTGTCAGTAGAAAGCCCTGAAGATACTGATACGGAAGAGAAAAGACCTCATTATTGTGAAACCAGGATTGCTATCCATTTTAAAATTGAGGATCAAGATCGTCCTGCGGATAGTTGGTTATTGGAGACTGTACGCTCGGCATGGCGTTTCAAGATTCGTTCCCATTTGGATGCGGAACTGCTAACGCGAGTACGTGAAACAGCGGAAAATGAAGCGATTAAGGTTTTTGCGAGTAATTTACATGATTTGTTATTAGCCGCACCAGCCGGACCACGTGCAACTATTGGCTTAGACCCAGGTTTGCGAACCGGTGTTAAAATTGCCGTTATAGACAAAACAGGTAAATTGTTAGAAACCGCTAATATTTATCCCCATGCGCCTAGAAAACAATGGCAACGCTCTCTCAGTAAATTGGCTGAGTTAGCTCGTAAACACGAGATTGAATTAATCAGTATTGGTAATGGTACTGGCTCACGAGAAACAGACAAGTTAGTCTCTGATTTGATAAAACAGAATCCCGATTTACATTTGCATAAAATGGTTGTTTCAGAAGCAGGCGCATCTGTCTATTCTGCTTCAAAATTAGCTAAACAAGAGTTTCCTGATTTAGATGTTTCAATACGTGGTGCTGTTTCTATTGCAAGACGTTTACAAGACCCTTTAGCTGAATTGGTAAAAATTGAGCCAAAGTCCATTGGAGTGGGTCAATATCAGCATGATGTCAACAAAAATTACTTAGCACGTAGTTTGGAATCGGTGGTAGAAGATTGTGTAAATGCTGTTGGTGTGGATATTAATACCGCGTCTGTTTCGTTGTTAAGCCGAGTATCCGGATTGAATAATGGCCTTGCACGTAATATTGTCGCATTTCGTGACGAACATGGTGCCTTTATTAACCGTGATATTTTAAAGGAAGTGCCTCGTTTAGGGGAGAAAAGCTTTGAACAAGCAGCGGGATTTTTGAGAATTATGAATGGAAACAATCCACTAGATGTTTCTTCCGTTCACCCAGAAGCTTATCCTGTTATAGAACGTATTGTCGCCAAAACCGAAAAGCCGATTCAAGTCTTAATAGGTGACACGGAATTTTTACGAAATTTGAAGCCAGAAGAATATATAGATGAGACTTTTGGTATCCCGACTGTCACAGATATTCTCCGTGAGTTAGAGAAACCAGGAAGAGACCCACGCCCTGAGTTTAAAACACCTTCGTTCAAAGAAGGTGTCGAAAACCTTGAAGACCTTGAGGCTGATCTCGTTTTAGAAGGTATAGTTACCAATGTTACGAATTTTGGGGCATTTGTGGATATTGGTGTGCATCAAGATGGTTTGGTACACATTTCTGCCATGTCTAATACTTACGTTAAAGATCCGAGAAATGTAGTCAAAGCGGGTAATGTAGTAAAAGTGAAGGTGTTGGAAGTTGATTTGAAACGTCGTCGGGTAGCTTTAACTATGTGCTTAGAAGAGAAACCAGCAAAGGCAACGAACAATCAAAAGAAGGATAACAAGGACAGGAATAACAGGGACAATGACAAGGAGCGGAATAAACGCAAGAGCAAAAAACCAAGAACAGCTAATAAAAAACCAGCATCATCCAAGGCAGAGCAAAAACAGCCATCACAACCTTCCTTTGTTGGTAGCATTATGGCAGAAGCTTTTGCTAATGCTCGCAAGGGTTAAATAACTGATGTTACGCACTGTACTTCAAAAGTGAATACCAGAGTAGTGCAAAATGAAATTTTGCTGATTGTAACAGATTTTGGGGATACCCCCCTAACCCCCCGTACACGGGTGGAACCAAACA
>JAUCGK010000238.1 GCA_030378085.1 Candidatus Parabeggiatoa sp. HSG14 | reverse complement strand
ATAGCTTTTGTATATAGATGAAGCATTGTTGAAATAAATTTGAACTTATTAATATTATTAAATACTAAACCTTAGTAGTTTTAATTATTATCCAATCCAATTTGTCATTATCTATTTAAGAGGGATTTATTATGTTGAGCAGCATTTTTCTTGGATTTTGTATCTTTATGTTAATGGGTATTCCAGCTTTAGCCGTTGCTTTTGTTATTTGTGGTTTATTTAAAATTTGTTCTCCAAATGCTAAAAATATGAGACAACCTTATGAATTCGCAGAACAATCGTGAATACCTGAAAAATGAATGATAATTGGAGAGTACCAAACAATGTTTATAAATCCACAATTATCTCAATTGGCTAGATTGAGCAAGTCAAGCTCAATCTACCAAACTCTAGTTTTAACATTGCTCAAAGGTTATGCAAGGAATGAATCAAGCTAGGAAAGATTAAGATATCAAACAATATACTTCCACCATTTTCTGCACATACTTGTAAATAAAATGTACAGCCAATGGTGTGGCTCTAGCCCTCACAATCTACTTTCATGAGCTATTGACAATGAGTATTGACTCTTGTAAAGCCATTGCTTGCTTATTTTGTCGTTCAACCAATGTTCTTAATAGCCGTAAGAAACTATCACGTTGTTTGTTATCAAATTGATGCAAATTTATTTGCTGTAAATAGTATTGTTCTAATAACTGTACTAAATTGTTAAATTACTCTTTTCTATGCTTTGATTAGAATCCTACTGAAAATCATCTGATGGTAGTTAGCAAGCCATTGAATACCTTGTCCACGAATAGAGTTAGCTGCGGCTGTTTCAAGAAAACGGCAAAAGCACTCAATGTTTTGAAAACCGTGCAAATGTTTTTTTGCAAATTGTTCATAATTCAAGCAGCATTAATTCAACTAATGACTGTGTAGATTCTTCTCCCCCCAAAAAAAAGAACTATATCCCATCCCATTACGCTACACCACAAATCCCAATTAAGATAAGTTTCTGCATAAACTATCATATCTCACCAAATGCGTAAAAAAGTTCCGTGTTGTTGTGTGGTGCGAGTACCAACCAAAAACCATTCTTGAAAAAAATCCTTGTCTAATTTTTTATGAGTCGCCTTTTCCTTTCCCCAAACAATTCCATTCAAGACTAACGTGCGATGCCGTACCACTGAGCATCGAATGACTAAATGCTCAAGACGCAGAAAATCACCTCCTAATTGATCACGCTGTTTTGCAGTACTTGAAAATAGGTAAAATATTGTTTCATCCGACATTCCGCACAAGTATTTTCAAATCTGATACTCAACTATTACAAGAGACGCGATGCTCGCGTCTCCGATGCTCGCATCTAAAACTTGGATTTCACTGTCACAATAAAAACTTGATAGTTGAGTGATAACATTTTTTTCAAATAAATTTCAAACATTATGTACCTCCTATGCTATAATAAAAAGTTTATTTTATAAACTGATGTTACGCACAGTGTTTCTACGATACTTGATGTTCAAATTTCTAAAAAATAATGACTTACTATAAATAATTCTATGATTATGTTAGACGCGATGCTCGCGTCTCTAAATGCTCGGAAGCCAGCAATAAGGTTTACATGTATCTTCTCTAAATTTTGTGGAAAAAACCTGACAGGTTTCTAAAACCTGTCAGGTTTGGTGTGTGAAATTATTTACTGATGTTACGCACTGCACTTCCAAAAGTGAATATCTGCGTGCAAAATTTATTTTGCGAGGGGTTACACTCTGGTTGGCAAAATGAATTTGAAACGAAAGTTTGGAAGCTATCTGCGTAACATCGGTTATATAAATTCTAGCCATTTTTATGCCTAAAATAGGGGATTGAGGTTAATTTTGCGTCTTCCCTAAAATCTGTACTACTATTTTTTAGCATTATCCAAAATTTAAAATCCAAAATCGAACAATGGCAACACCATTTTCACGTACTACACGTTCACTTGATACTGATAATTATTATATCTCACTGATAGGGCTGGGAATAGCAATATTACTAGCGATTGTATGGGGCAATTGGTTTTTTACTGCGACAATTACATCTTATGAAGTGAGTCAAAAAGTATACGTCACTGACAAAGAAGATTTTGTCAGTCAATTTCCAAAAAAAGGAAGGGGAGTAAGAGTACAACTTGTTAGGAGAAGGCAAATTTTGGCAGAATTTCCCCAAAAAGCAATAGAAAATATTCACCCAGGACAATTGGCTTATGTACGTCTTAAGGGAAAAATTGGAAAACAAGCAGGTCCAATTCCTGCCACAGTAACTAATGTGAAAGGGGCCATTGGATTAGAAAAAGGAAAGGTTGAGCTTCGTGCGGATATCAACGCAGATGCACAAAATCCTTTTAAAAAAGGGGAAGCCCTCAATGTCAAAATCGAAGTAGAACATGTCACCCCGGCAACCTTAGTGCTACGCGCCTCTGGATTATTGACAGACGCACCATCACTCTCTGTTAGTCCACAACAACGTTAATTTTATGATTTTTGATAACCGTCGATTTTTAGTCCCTGAAGTCGTACAAACCTCAGCGATGGACTGTGGACCCGCAGCACTCAAAGCTTTACTAGAAGGTTTTGATATTAATGTTAGTTATGGTCGTCTCCGAGAAGCGTGTCAAACCGATGTAGATGGTACTTCTATTGATACGCTAGAAGAAATTGCTAATCAACTCGGTTTAGAAGCACAACAAATTATGGTGCCACTAGACCATCTATTGTTGCCCGATACTCAGATATTACCAGCCCTCACTGTGATACGTTTACCTAATGGCTTAACTCATTTTGTGATTATCTGGCGTATGCATGGGCAGTTTATCCAAATCATGGACCCAGGGACGGGCAGACGCTGGTTATCCAAAAAGCGGCTTCTTGATGAATTATATATTCATAGCCAAGCAGTGCCAGCTTCAGCATGGTACGACTGGGCAAGTTCAGAAGGATTTTGTTATCCCTTGGAACAACGCTTGGCTGAGTTAAAAATAGAAAAGACAGAAAGAGAGAAGCTGATTCAAAGTGCATTAGAAATGCCAGAATGGAAATCACTGGCAGCATTAGATGCTGCAACACGGATGGTGGATACGCTGGTGCGTACCAAGGGATTGCAACCAGGAAAAGAAGCCAGCCGTGTATTAGAACGTTTTTTCAAACAAGCCACCTCTGAGGAAACAGATAGCAATATTCCCCAACCTTTTTGGTCAACCAGAATACTACCTAGTGATAATGATGAAGAACAAGTATTGTTTCAAGGCGCAGTACTCATACAAGTCAGTGGTCTTCAAGAAAAAGAATCTGATACTGAAGATGGAGGCTTAGAATCATCCAAACCACCATTACCTCCTGAATTGGCAGCCGCGCTTGCCGAGTCGGCAAGTAGTCCAGAACGTGATTTGTGGCGGACATTTAAAAAAGATGGTCTTTTGACACCTGGTATTCTCTTAATGGCATTGGCATTCGCTACTGTTGGCGTGACGATTGAAGCATTATTATTTAAAGGATTATTGGATATTGGGCAGCATCTTGGACTGGTAGAACAACGTATTGGTGCTGTTGGTGCATTATTTGCCTTTTTCTTTATTATGTTATTTTTGGAAATACCAATAGCGTCTAGCATGACACGTATGGGCAGACGATTGGAAAGCCGTTTGCGTCTTTCTTTCTTAGAAAAAATTCCGCGTTTAGGTGATCGCTATTTTCACAGTCGATTGACTTCGGATATGACTGAACGGGCTTATGAACTTAGAATAATACGCTCCCTACCTGATTTAGCATTTACCTTTTTACGGCAAATTTTTACGATTATACTCACCACTATTGGTATTGTTTGGGTAAGTCCAAACAGCCTTTTACTTGCTCTTTTTGCAACTGATATAGCAATCAGTATGTCGTTTATTGCACAACCGCTTATAAGAGAACAAGACTTGCGTTTCCGCACACATGATGCCGCATTAAGCCGTTTTTATTTGGATGCTCTGCTAGGATTAATACCTATCCGCACTCACGGTGCAGCACGAGCACTTCGCAATGAGCATGAAAGTTTATTAGTGAACTGGACACACGCTGGTTTATCCATGGCTCAAGTACATCTGGCAATTATTGCTGTAGAATCAGTGGTTAATACGGCTTTTGCGGTGTGGATTTTATTTGATTATGTAGGACAAGGTGGTGAAGCCAGTGGTGTTTTGGTACTTCTGTTTTGGACACTCCGATTGCCAGCACTGGGAACGAGTATAGCAAATATTGCACAACAATATCCTATGTTTCGTAACCGAGTACTTCGCTTATTAGAACCCTTAAACGCCCCAGAAGAAACTGAAACATGGTATGACGAAAAGATAACACCGTCACCAACTTCATTTAACAAAGCAGAACAAGCGAACGGTGTTGTCATCGAATTACAGAATGTTACTGTACAAGCAGGTGGACATAGTATTTTACACAATATTTCTGCGAATATCGATGCAGGTGAACATGTTGCTATTGTCGGATCATCCGGTGCTGGTAAATCAAGCTTAGTTGGACTATTACTGGGATGGTATCATCCTGCCGAAGGGACAGTTCAAGTTAATGGAGAATTGTTACAAGGACAATGTTTACATACCATGCGTAAAGAGACAGCATGGGTGGATCCGGCTGTACAAATTTGGAATCGTTCTTTGCGTGATAATCTTTACTATGGCACACAAGGTACACCAGCAGAACCACTAGATACTATTGTAGAATTGGCTGAACTTGTAGAAATCTTGGAAAAATTACCAGAGGGTATGCAAACACGACTTGGCGAAGGAGGTGGTTTAGTATCTGGTGGTGAAGGACAACGAGTGCGTTTAGGTAGAGCTATGCTCCGTTCTGATGTACGATTGGTGATACTTGATGAACCTTTTCGCGGCTTGGACAGAGAAAAACGCCGACTATTGTTAGAACGGACACGTCAATATTGGCAAGAAGCAACATTTTTATTTATTTCGCACGATGTTAGTGATACTACAACATTTGAACGAGTGTTAGTGATAGAAAAAGGGCAGGTTATTGAAGATGATGCTCCTAAAATACTCATGCAAAATGAAAATTCACGTTACCATACCTTGTTAGAAGCAGAAGAAGCGGTACGCAGAGGGCTATGGGAAAGTGCAGAGTGGCGACATTTGTGGTTAGAAAAAGGACAATTACATGAAAAGAAGAAATGATTGATTTAGAACAACACAAAACCGCTCTAGTCCATATTCCTCTTTTTCAGGATTGATAGCTTTGATAATTCCATCAGTATAGTGAAGTCTGTTTAAAGTTATTTTGTTCATGGAACAAAGCTGCTTTCCTGAAATTTTGTACTTTGCACAAACGAAAAACACTATTATGTCAAAATAGGATTTTGCTTGGAAACACATTGTTGGCTTTGATATAGCGTTTCCCGATTGGATAAAGTACAACCTCCCCTAAATCCCCTCCTTAATTAACTAACCTTTACCCACAAGTAGGTAAACCTATTGAAATCAATAGGTTTTTGTTATAGGGAGATATCACTAATGAAATTGGCAAAAATTTGTCCTTGTGCTTGGATTTCATGGGTGTTACGACTCTCTATAACCTTACTATTTATACGATTAAATAATTTTTGGGGACTTGTGGGTAAAGGTTAGTTAATTAAGGAGGGGATTTGTACCTGACGCAATCGGGAAACGCTATAATCCAAAATGAACACCTATGATTATATCCGATTCTTCCCCTGATTCCCTAGAAATAACAAAATTAGTCCCCCCTAGTTACTTCGATACTCTGCGTTTTACGATACCTTTGATGCTTGGATTGATGACAATGGTACTCATGACTTTAATTGACACTCTCTTTATTGGACAACTTGGTACAGATCAACTTGCGGCTGTACCCTTAGCAGCGTGGTTGTATCTTACGGGATGGACGTTATTAATAGGAGTATTGGAAAATTCTATTGCTTTTTTAGCGAGAGCTTTTGGTGCAAAGGAATTCCATAAAATAGGCCACATTTTGGCACATTATCAAATACTCGCATTGTTGGGATTGCCGTTGCTATATTTATTTATCCAAAGCTGGCCTTTATTTTCCTCTATAGCGAATCTTGAACCAACCGTGGACAGCTACGCTTGGCTCTATCTAAAAATACGGGTATGGGATGCCACTTTTTCTGCCTTATTAATATTGTACTCTACATTTTATCAATCATTAGGTAATTCGCGGTTTCCCATGTTAGTAGCAATAGCTATATTGCTCTTAAACGTAGTATTAGATTATGGACTCATTTTTGGAAATTTGGGAATGCCTGCCTTAGGTGTAGCTGGAAGTGCTTATGCCACTGTGCTTGCTCAGGCACTTGGCGCATTATTTATCGTGACAACCTCATTTTTTGGGCCTATTTCCGCACAGTATGGGTTGCGAATATTCATACGCCCAGACTTTCATTTGCTTAAAAATATTTTACACATTGGTTTGCCGAAAGGTATTGGGGACTTTATTGATGTATTGGCATGGATAGGATTTATGCTCATTGTTAGTCAATTAGGTACCGTATCTCTTGCTGCTAATAACATCGGCATACAAGTAACCGAATTTTTATTCTTACCTAATTATGCCATTGGTATTGCAGCAGCTTCCTATGTGAGCAGATTTTTAGGAGCTAATCGTTCAGACATTGCACGAGTGATTACTTTCCGGATATTATTATTAGGAATAACATACATAGGCATGTTAGGAATACCATTATGGTTTTTTGGTGAATCCATTGCACGTTGGTTCAGCGCGGATAATGCCGTCGTATCTCAAGCGGGACTCATCTTCAAAATAATCGCTTTGTTTCAAATATTTAATGGTATAAACATCATCTTGCGATCAGCACTCAGCGGGGCTGGGGATACACTAATACCCACTTTGCTTTTGATAGGTTGTGCAGCAGGAATAATGTTTCCAGCGGCAACACTATTATCACAACTCTTGGAACCCGGGCTATTTGGTGCTTGGATTGGCGTATTTATTTATCTGATTGCATTAAGCGTGATGATAATATATCGCTATCGAAGCAATAGATGGATTGTCATTTTTTCACTTATCCAAAAATAATTACGGGTAAACTTTTTCTTGCTATAATTTATTTTGTGATAAGGAATGAGGATTCAATAAAATACAAAAGTTGAAACCTGACAGGTTTTTAAAACCTGTCAGGTTTAGCACCAAAATTTTGCAAATTATTAAATCCTCATTTCCTAAAGGAGACAGTAGGAAATAATATACGTATTATTTTCCCTTATCCCCTGCATTTTTATTTTGTACCAATTAGTCAGCACACCATTCCCAAATATTGCCTACAATCTAAAAGGATTAAGCGCAAATGTTTGCCCACTCCCGTACTTTAATAATCACATTCTCATAATCTGTCCCTACAAACCAATTGGGTGTATTAATAATTTTCGATATTTAAATTAAAAATGATTTATAGGTGAATATTATGTGTAATTACAATAAGGAACGGAACAATTTTTGCTTAAATTCGTAATTTATTGTTATTTAAAATATTTTTAATTTTAAAAGGAATCACCTTTTTGAAAAAATCAGATTTCTGAGAGGAACTCAAGTTTGTCTCATAAATTCTTTAAATGAGAAACCCACGAAATTTATAGGAAAAATTACCCTATAAAAAATAGATTAATTATTTAAGCAAAAAGTATTCCGTTTTTTGATTGGTGTAATTATGAAGTCAACATAAACCATTTTTTATCAAAAACAATCAATTAGCTTATTAAAAAAAATGACAACAAATATTTTCGTAGTGAATTTATCAAATTAAAGTTACAATCTGATGTTACGCACTGCACTTCTAATAAGTGAATATCTTCGTGCAAAATTTATTTTGCGAGGAGTTGCACTTTAGTTGGCAAAATGAATTTGAAACGAAAGTTTGGAAACTATCTGCGTAACATCAGTTACAATTTATCCTTTCCTTTAGTATTATAAATAACGTATTTTTTAATTTAAAAAAGAATTTAAAAATAAACTTAAATTGATAAATTTTTAAAGAT
>JAUCGK010000237.1 GCA_030378085.1 Candidatus Parabeggiatoa sp. HSG14 | reverse complement strand
GACAAAAAGAGGGTAACTGGTCATTAAAAACCCTAAATTATTACATACATAGGAAAATTAAACAGTGATTAAGTCCTTTTTTAAAAATAAAAAAACCACGTTTTAATTTTTCTTTTGCTAATAATCAAAAACTATAATACCTGATCTTAAAATTCAAAAAAACAGAATACTTTAGTAACCTATAAGGTTATAATTTGCTAATTAGACCATTATTGTCGATTGAAATGTTATGGAGAAAGCCATCTGCTTTAGTCAGTTTGCGAATAAGAGAAATCGCTTTTTTCTGACTATCTCTAACGACTCCTTTCCATTTAATTTGTTTAATGGGTGTAATTTGAGCATTGAGAAATCCCCCTTGTGTATCTACATTGACTTTAATAATTGGGGCAACACCATTCACACCTCGAAGATTGAAACGACCATAAGTGCAAAAATTACCTAAGCTATAGGCAATAAAACGATTTTTGTAAACTTCAACGGCTCGCGTCACATGGGGCCCATGTCCAAAAACGATATCTGCACCGGCATCAATGACAGCATGGGCAAATTGATGAACATTACCCCGATTTTCACCGTAATAACGTTCTATTTTTTTGGGAACATGTTGATGTTTAGAACCTTCAGCCCCGCCATGAAATGAAATAATAACAATATCACTGGTTTTAGCCAATTGTCTGGTGATTTTTTTTGCGTTTGAAATATTTGTGATTTTTACAGTGCCTCTATTAGGCGCAAATGCGGCAAAACCGTAAGTAACTCCATTTTTGGTAAATGTTACTGATGGATGATTGAGTACGCCAGCGATATTAATTTCTTTTTCCCTGAGAACTCTTATCGTATTATTAATGCCAGTATTTCCAAAATCTCTGATGTGATTATTTGCAATACTCATAACATCAAAACCGGCAGTTACAAGATTATTTGCAAGATATTCGGGCATCCGAAACGAATAACAATTTTTACAGTTTTTTATTGTAGCTCCTTTGTTAAGAATCGTTCCTTCCAGATTACCAAAAGTGACATCCGCATTCTTAAGAATAGCGTTGACTTCTGTTAATAAATTTTTTCCTTTATTCGGGGGTAAATACTTTGTTGATGGGTAATTTGTCCCTAGCATGATGTCGCCGACACCAATAATACTTACAGTTTCACTACTTTGTGCATTGGCAATTGGCAAAATGGTATTGCCCATTATCTCAACAACAGCAAAAATTTCCTTATCTGACATTGGTGTGCTAAGGGAGAATCTCCCTAGCGTGATTGAAATGACAAGCACACTTAATAAGGTAATAAGTGCTAATATTTTTTTTAGCAATTTCATAAAAAAATTTCTCATTAAAAATTGTAGCTTTAGGAATGCAAGGCATTGATGTTGGAGTCCAAACCTTCAGGTTTGGGTGTACCAAAGCTAAAGCTTTGGACTCCTAAAAAGAGTAACCTGATTTGTGATTAAGAGTCAAGAAAATGGTTAGCATCAAAAAAATGGTTAATGGTTAATGGTTAGTAGTTTTAAGAAAAAACTTAAAAAATCACAAATCATTTTTAATTTTTAATTTTTAATTTAAAATTTAATTTTTAATTCTTCATTTCGAGATTTAGTTATGACAACAGTAATAGAAACATTAAATCAAATTAAACAGGGTACTGATGAAATTTTACGAGAAGAAGAATTACGTACTAAGTTAGAAAGTGGTAAACCCCTAAGGATCAAAGTAGGACTTGATCCAACAGCCCCTGATTTACATGTAGGGCATACAGTGCTACTTAATAAATTGCGTCAATTCCAAAACTTAGGGCATCAGATTTTTCTTTTAATCGGTGATTTTACGGGAATGATTGGTGATCCTACGGGTAAAAACATTACCCGTAAATCCTTGTCAAAAGAAGAAGTGTTGGAAAATGCCCGTACTTATCAAGAACAAATTTTTAAAATTCTTGATCCAGACACGACAGAAATTTGTTTTAATTCTGAATGGATGGGTAAAATGGATGCGAGTGGATTAATTAAATTGGCGGCTCAACATACCGTTGCCCGGATGCTAGAACGCGATGATTTTCATAAGCGTTATACAAAAAAACAACCCATAGCGATTCATGAATTTTTGTATCCCTTGATACAAGGGTATGATTCGGTGGAATTGCGAGCGGATGTTGAGTTAGGGGGAACTGACCAAAAATTTAATATGTTAGTTGGGCGTGAACTGCAAAAACATTATGGGCAAAAGCCACAAGTCGTACTAACAATGCCAATTTTGGAAGGCTTAGATGGCGTACAAAAAATGTCTAAGTCTTTAGGAAACTATATTGGTATTAAAGAGCCACCAGATGAAATGTTTGGTAAACTGATGTCGGTTTCTGATACGTTGATGTGGCGTTATATTGATTTATTAAGTTTTAAAACATCCGCACAAATTCAACAATGGAAACAGTCAGTTGAGGATGGTACTAATCCGCGTGATATTAAAGTAGAATTTTCTAAAGAGATTGTAGAACGCTTTCATAGCGGTGATATGGCGGAACATGCATACAAACAGTTTGTGGCTCGCTTTAAGCGAGGTGAAATACCTGAAGACATGCCAGAAGTCACTTTAACAGTGGAAACTACTCACATACCCATAGCTAATCTGCTCAAAGAGGCGGGGTTAACGCCAAGCACTTCAGAAGCGATGCGTATGATTAAACAGGGTGCTGTTAAAATTGATGGTGAGCGAGTCAGTGATCGGGTGTTAAAAATTCAAGCCAACTCCCAACATATTTATCAAGTGGGTAAACGCCGTTTTGCACGAGTAAAAATAAATGAAAAATAATTAATTTATACTACAGACGTTCAAGTTTTCGGTTTTTGTGAATCATTAGAATGCTAGAAAAGACCTGACAGGTTTTTAAAACCTGTCAGGTCTCAAATCCGAAAACTTGAACGTTTAGAGTATATGATAGGAGTCCAAACTTTAGTTTGGCATCATTTTTCACTTTTCACTTTTCACTTTTCACTTTTCACTTTTTTCACTTTTCCTTATTATGGATGCATTTACGACTTTGACAGGATTAGCAGCACCATTGGATAGGGCTAATATTGATACGGATGCCATTATTCCTAAACAATTTTTAAAATCCATTCATCGTACTGGATTTGGCCCTAATTTATTTGATGAATGGCGTTATTTAGATCACGGAGAACCAGGACAAGATTGTACAAATCGTCCTTTAAATAAAGACTTTGTACTAAATAAACCCCTATATCAGGGGGCGCAAATTTTATTAGCACGTAGTAATTTTGGTTGTGGCTCCAGCCGTGAACACGCGCCTTGGGCGTTGCTTGATTATGGTTTTAGGGCCATTATTGCATCCAGCTTTGCCGATATTTTTTATAACAATTGCTTTAAAAATGGCATTTTACCCATCGTCTTAAAAGAACAAATTGTGGATACTTTGTTTCAAGGGGTAGAAACAACACCTGGCTACAAACTCACAATTGACTTGAACGCGCAAACCGTGACTACACCATCAGGGGAGCATTTTAGTTATGACATTGATGCTTTTAGAAAACACTGTTTGCTCAATGGGTTGGATGACATTGGTTTGACGTTGCGACAAGCGGATGATATTAAAGCTTATGAAAACCAACGTCAACAAAAAACACCTTGGCTTTTTCAATAATTTTTGTTAATGGAAAAATGAATCTATCCCACTATTATACTCCAAACGTTCAAGTTTTCGGATTATGAAAATATACTAAAAATGCCCGCTAGACCTGCCAGGTTTTGAAAACCTGGCAGGTCTTAAAATCCGAAAACTTGAACGTTCAGAGTATAAGTTGGGGTAGTGCTACATAAAGTAGTGATCAACAAAATGTTGGACAACACAAAACTTTTGAAATTATCACCACTACTTCATGAACGACTCCCTCCCTTATTAAATATAAAAAGAGCTATCAACTCTTTCCTACCATGAATTTATGTTGGAAGCCACGTTTTAACTTGGACAACCAAACTAAAGTTTGGACTCCTCTTATCATACCTAATTACTAAATCCTTAAAAATAACTGATAAAAAATGACAGATAAAATACTTGAAAAACAGGAACTTATCGTTGAAATAGAACATTTACGTCAAGAACTGAAGACATTAAGAGAAGAAAAAACCGATTTGGAAATTATGTTAGAAACAATAGGTGAACATTCCAATATCATTGAAACAGAATTGCAAAATCAAGCTTTAGACGTGGTACGAGAAAGTAAAACAAGGTTAGTTCAATTCTTAGAAGCTGTACCCGTAGGAATAGCCGTGTATGATGCAAATGGCAAGCTTTACTATATTAATAAGAGAGCACAACATCTCTTTGGGAAAAAAATTGTACTAGAAATGTCTTCTGAACAAATGATTTCTGTTCATCAGCTTTATATAACAGGAACTAACCAATTATACTTAAATGATAACCAACCCGCTGTACAAGCATTAAAGGGCAAAAGTACTGCTGTTGATGATATGGAAATTCGTCAACCGAACAAAATTATTCCTTTAGAAGTTTGGGGAACGCCTATTTTTGACAAAAAAGGTAATGTTGCTTATGCAATTACTGCTTTTCAAGATATTACCGAACGCAAACGCCTTGAAGCTGAACGGAAAGCCTATAATAAAAAACTAAAACATGAAGTAGCAATACAAACTCACGCGCTCAGCGAAAGCCAAATAGAATTGCGTAAAGCTAAAGAACAAGCTGAAATGGCAAATCATGCTAAAAGTGCTTTTCTTGCTAATATGAGCCATGAATTACGTACACCACTCAATGGTATTTTAGGTTATGCCCAAATTTTACAACGTGACTCCACATTAACGTCCTCTCAAAAAGAGGGAATAATAATTATTCATCAAAGTGGTAATCACTTGTTGATGCTGATTAACGATATTTTAGATTTATCTAAAATTGAAGCAGGTAAATTAGAATTAGTGGCGACAGAATTTCACTTGCCAACATTCTTAAAAGGAATTATTGATTTATTTCGTCTACGCACTGATGAAAAAGAAATTGCTTTTGTTTATGAGCCATTGGGACGATTGCCAATGGGTGTTTATGGTGATGAAAAAAGACTGCGACAAATATTACTCAATTTATTAAGTAATGCTGTAAAATTTACGCAACAGGGTAGTGTTACATTACTTGTTAGTTATCAATCGGGTCAATTATCTTGCTACGTAAAAGACACAGGAATCGGAATAGCTACTGAAGAAATAGAAGAAATATTTTTACCATTCCAGCAAATTGGCAAGCAGAGTAAAGCAATAGAAGGAACAGGTTTAGGTTTATCCATTAGCAAAAAATTAGTGGAAATGATGGGGGGAAAATTAAAAGTTGAAAGCAAGCTCAATGAAGGGAGTATTTTTGGATTTGAAATTCAAATAGAAACATTGACAGGATTAGATAACTTAAATGACTTAAATGATTTATACTTTCAAAAACAAAAGGTTATTGGTTTTAAAATTAAAGAATCGGAGCATTCAAAAGTCCAATCTCGGAATCAATTTTTGAGCGTAAAAGCTGATTCCGATTCCGATAAAAAAATCCGTATTTTAGTGGTAGATGATAAATGGCAAAATAGTTTCTTTTTAACTGACTTCTTGAAACCATTGGGATTTGAAATGATGGAAGCCAAAGATGGCATTGAGGGACTTACTAAAGCGTGTGAATATTTCCCCAATGTTATTTTCATGGATTTAATGATGCCAAAAATGGATGGTTTTGAGTGTACTCGTAGAATACGTTTAGAACCTCAGTTAAAGAAAACTATCATCATTGCTATTTCAGCGAATGTGTTTGACCACCACAAACAGGCTAGTTTAGATGCAGGTTGTGATGCTTTTTTACCTAAACCTATTGATATTGAAAATTTATTACAATTGTTAGCCACCTATTTACCTTTAGAGTGGAACTACGATGACCCAACAACACTCAATGAAAAAAATAAAAGTAATCTCTTTATCCCAGGCCCATCTCGCGAACAGGCTCAAGATTTGATTGAACTTATTATGATGGGTGATATTTTAGGTATTATAAAATATGCTAAAGAAATGGAACAACTTGATGCACAATTACAACCCTTTGTTGAGAAAATTTGCGACTTAGCTTCAGCTTTTCAAGAACAAAAACTTGAAGATTTAGTTACACAGTACCTTTGATGAACAGTTTTCAACCCACCTTACACCATTATTGAGCGTTTCCTTTTTCCAAAAAGGCGCACGAGATTTAAGTTCTTCAATCAGAAAACGACATGCTTCAAAAGCAGGGGCACGATGTCCCGCCCAAGCGGCAACCAATACAATTGTGTCCCCCGGCTGCACTTCTCCAATACGATGAATAATTAAAGTATCAAGAATATCCCAACGCTGCTTTGCCATTTCACTAATCGTATACAAATATTTTTCTGTCATTCCCTGATAGTGTTCTAAAAACATTGATTGCACCGTATCGCCTTCGTTATAATCGCGCATAGTACCCACAAATGTAGAGACAGCTCCCCATTTACCCTGGGCAATCAGTGTTTTTTCGTAAACTTGCAAACATTCATAAGGATTCAATTTTTCTGAGAGGATTTCAATTTTCATTTTACCCTCCTGTTACAGGTGGAAAAAATGCCACCTCATCGTTTTCTTGGACAGATTTATCTTGAGTGACGTATTCCATATTCACTGCCATGAGTATATGAGGAGGTAAAGGGGCGTTATCACAAACCTGCGCCCATACTTCAGCTACCGTCAAAGGTTTGATAACGTTGATTGAAGTTTCATTGTATCCAACTTGTTCACGTAAACTGGCAAAAAATTTAACAGTAATGCTCATAGGAATTTTTAATAACAACATTTATATAGGATTACCAATTTTCCTTATATCACTGTTCTTTGAACAGATAGGGCAGGCTGGATCCTTGTGTAATTTTAGAGTACGTAACGCTCCAGTATAAGCATCAAAAAGTAATACCTTACCGCAAAGCGTTTTTCCAATATTCAACAATATTTTTAAAACTTCCATAGATTGAGTACAACCAATAATACCAACCAGGGGAGTCACTACGCCGGTTTCACTACAGACTTCAGATTGCTCTTCCTGATCACCATATAAACAACGATAGCAGGGGCTATATGGTTGACTCGGTAAAAAGACTGTCACCTGCCCACCCCAACGCAATGCCGCTCCCGATACCAGTGGCGTACCACTTTTCACACAAGCTGCGTTAATGGCAAAGCGTGTTGCAAAATTATCGCTACAATCAACAACAACGTCAACACTCCCTAAATTTTTTTTAAACCATTCTTCTTTAATAGCTTGATTAATAACAATAATCTGTACATCAGGATAGCGTGCCTGTAATGTCGCTTGGGCGGATAGGGTTTTATATTGTCCTAATTGTGTGGTGTCATGGACAATTTGTCGTTGGAGATTGGATAATTCTACTCTATCAAAGTCAACCAACACCAACTCCCCCACACCAGCTGCAGCAAGATACAGGGCAACGGGAGAACCTAAGCCGCCAACGCCAACAATTAACACTTTAGTGTGTACCAGTTTTTCTTGTTTTTCTTGTTTTTCTTGTTTTTTTTGTTCTTCTCTATTCACTGATAATAAGCATTGGCTTTTATCGCGAAGTAATTGTGCCTTATCCATATTTATCATCTGCTAAGGAATGTGCATGAAATAATTATACGTAACGTGATAATTTGTAGGGGCAATCCCTTGTGGTTGCCCTTACGTTTCCTAAGTTATTTCATGCACGTTCCTAATTAAGAATAACAAAAAATGGCATGATTCAAAAAAGACGATAAAAAGGTAACTTGGAGTCCAAACCTTTAGATTTGTAGGGTGGGTAGAATGAAATGAAACCCGCCAACTCCCAGAATAATGGTGGGTTTCGCTATCGCTCTACCCACCCTACGAAAACTTATGTATAACGATGAGTGTTGAACCATGCCCAAAAAATAAAACTTGATAGTGTTTAAACTTATAAAAATGTGAATTAGAGATTGAATCGTAATAATAAATATTACTTTTGATTTTATAATTAAAATATATTTA
>JAUCGK010000236.1 GCA_030378085.1 Candidatus Parabeggiatoa sp. HSG14 | reverse complement strand
ATCAACATTTTAATAAATTGACCACTACTATGTGCAGGACTACCGAATTTCTTATCGAGATACACAAAGTTATTTTGGAATATTATTAGATGACAACAATAGAAAACCATTGTGTCGACTTCACTTTAATACTTCTCAAAAATATCTTGGGATTATTGATGAAAATAAAAAGGAAACTAGACACAAAATTGCAACAATTGATGATATTTATAAATTTAGCAATGATTTAATTGAATCTGTCAAAAATTATGAATAACAATTAATTCTAACTTATCCTTGCTTCCGACCTGCGGCGGGAGAAGAGCGGTATTAGGCAACCAGCCTTCAATTAACAAGTTTTAAGGAATAAAAAAATGCGATTAAAAAATTTCTCTTTTGCAATTGTAGCATCTGTTGGATATATTGCCAGCGTAAATTCTGCTCCAATAATCTTTAATAATGTGCAAGATTTTGAAGGGCAGGATTTTAAACACATTAGTTTTGACCCACCAGATGAACGCACATCAACTGATATTGTTACAAAGTTCGACAATGTTTCCTCTTTTAGTATGTCAGGTGGTTCAGCCGCTATTCAACATGTCTCCTATACAACTTTTGGTGGAAATGGCACTGATGGTGGAGCTGTAAGTGGTGAGTATCGTATTGACTGGGGATACTATGGCACTTCTACCGTGAAACTAGTTTTTAAAACGCCAGTTGATGCGGTTGGTGCGTTTTTTGGAGGTGATTATGGTGCTAAAGCAGATGTTGTAGTGACATTAGAAGATGGAAATACTTTTAAGGCTACCAGAGCATCTGCCGGTTTACCAGTTGTCCCAAATGGTTCTTCATCATGCCAAGCTATCAATGGTTTTGTGGCAATTGATAGTAATGATGGTCCAAAAATAACGCAAATCACATTTCAAGAAGGCAGTGATGCTGCTTCACTTGATAGTATTTTCTTTGGAACGGCAGAAGGTGGTAGTCACGGTGATGGGCCTACTTTGTTTGGTGAAATACCTACTTGTGAGAGTAATGGAATTACGTTACCTCAACAAACATCAACTGAAACTTGCCAACTTTATGCAGTTCACGATGAAGGCTTAAACAATACCCAATTCTTAACTATTTCCCCAGAAACATTTGAAGTCAAAGCTCTTGGTACAATTTATCCAGGTCGTGACATTGAGTCCCTTGATATTCATCCACAAACAGGTGAACTATTCGCTGCTTCTGGAAATAATACCAATAAAACAGCTCATCTTTATCGTGTTAATAAAAATAATGGCCAACTAACTGATATTGGTTTCACTAGTATGAAAGAAATTGATGGTCTGTCATTCCATCCTGATGGTACTTTATGGGGATGGTCAACTGGTGATGGGCTTGTTACCATTGATACTGTTACTGGAAGAGCCAATTTGGAAGTTCCATATTCTGGTGAAGTTGAGGATTTGACATGGAATAATGCTGGAACAATACTATATGGTGTAGGTAACATAGTCGATGGTTCATCAGATACTGGTACAAAGTTGTTGTCCTACGATGGAACTACACTTACCACTGTTTGTGAAGAACTCACTCAATCATTAGAAATTGAAGCTTTGGATACTTTACCTGATGATACCTTAATATTTGGTCTGCATGGTAAAAATAGTTTGCCTCTTGGTGTGATAGATGTGCAAACTTGCAAAATAGTTGCTGAACAAGAGATTTCTACTGGTTACAATGATGTAGAAGGTATTGCTTGGCCTAATTGTCAATAATAGTTAAAGGGTCAGAGGATTTGATTTAATCATGAATCTGACCTAGAATATTCTAACTTGCCCTTGCTCCCGACCTATCGGCGGGAGAAGAGGGGTGTTAGGCGAACGAGGCAACGTGATGCGTAAATTTGCATTTATTTTATTTGTTATATGTTTTGCACTAAATGTAGAAGCCGAAATTTATGATGAAGATGGAGTAGTAATTATCGAATTTGATAATAAATTTGAATACCTGTACTTTCCTACCAGACCACCTACTGTTAGTGATGTGGGCAAGCTTTACGGCTATAAGTACATAATAAACGGGTCATTCTTTGATGGCTGGAGGGGTAATTCAAAGCATGCTGGATGGTTGAAAATATTTGGTCAAATTCATTCTCAAATAAAAAAGGACAAACAGCTTACACATATAGTTATTGTTAATGCTAATGGTAAATTGGAATTTGTAGATTATCATGATTTTATTGCCTCTGAAAAAAGCCAACAAACAATTGAATTCCAAACAGGGCCTCTGATTCTTTACAAGAACAAAGTGACAATGAGATACATTAATTCTTCGATCAATGGAAATGGAAAGTATAGTAGGTCTCTAATTGGTTTTACATCAGATGGGAAAAAGTACTTTATAGTAACTAAAGTTCCATTTAGCTTGAGTGAGTTAGCGAATATTTTGCTCAAAAACTCTGTTTTTCAGGGAAAAGAGTTGAGTGTGATGAATTTAGATGGCGGTCCTTCTGTAGCACTGTACGTGAAAGACAATCCAACTCTAAGTATTAATGTAAACGGTAAACTACCGTTGTTATTGGCGGTTGAATGAAGCAGCCTAACATGCGCTTCCAGCCGACGCGCCAAAGGCGCGCGCGGCTGAAGCTTGACGTTAGTAGGTCGACTCGTTTACACATTGCGAGCCTGCTAACTAGCTCTTGCACCAGACCTTTTCGGCTGGTGAAGCAGGGTGTTATCCTGATGAAACGTTCCGCCCTTCCTGCGCTTCTCCGAGTCGCTTTGGTCGGTTGTCACTCAGGATAACAAGGCGTTGAAGCGGACAATTTACGTCCATGAAAAGTGCCGCTTAACATCTGGCATTAGTTGGGTTATTATTCTTAAGTTATTTTCAATATCGTTTCTCTTGTATTGTCTTTTTGATATAAACTGTTTATCTGAATTTGATAGTTCAAAATGAAATTGATGGAAGGTAATTTTAGGATTATTTGATAAGTTCTAACTTTATCTTAGAGGCAGACCTATCGGCGGCTCAAGAATGGTGTTAGTTTGGTTAATAGTTCTTAATTATTTTCAATATCGTTTCTCTTGTATTGTCTTTTTGATATAAACTGTTTGTTTGGATTTGATAGTTCATAAGTGAAGTAGATGGAATGTAATTTAGGGTTATTTGATAAGTTCTAACTTTATCTTAGAGGCCGACCTATCGGCGGCTCAAGAATGGTGTTATTAAGTCAGCTCGTTTTACATTGCTTTACTTAATAACTTTATCTTCGAGACCGACCTTGACGGCGGCTCAAGAATGGTGTTAGTAGGTAGTACTCGTTTACACATTGTTTTACCTGCTAACTTTGTCTTGCTCTCCGACCTAGCGGCGGGAGAAGAACGGTGTTATCCTGATGAAACGTTCCGCCCTTGTGCACTTCTCCAAGTCGCTTCGGCGGTTGTCACTCAGGATAACAAGGCGTTGAAGCGGACAATTTACGTCCTTGAAAAGTGCCGCTTAACAGCCAGGCATTAGTAAATCGTAATGAAGTTCAGGGTAATCTATGTAGAAAGCCCTAACTAATCCTTGCTCCCGACCTTCGGCGGGAGAAGAGGGGTGTTAGTAGTTGCTAAAATTTGGGTTGTCCAAAGACAACAATTTGTAATTTATTGTTTTTTAATATATTTTTTGTTTGCTTTCATTAAATCAATAACTTACGTCTGACTTTGACGAGGCCCTGCTTTTAGTATATTATAATCTTGAGTCGTATGATGGCTTATTTTTTGGTTATTATTAATTTTTTACTGAAACAGAGGAACATACAAAATGTTTGTAAAACGATACTTATCCCTTGTGTTAAGTGGTATTTTTCTAAATGTGCTATCTAGTAGCATAGCTCTGGCAGCAGATGATTGTGTTACCTGTCATACAGAAGTTACCCCCGGCATTGTCTCGCAACATGAAATTAGCAAGCATGCAACTAGCGAAAAAGCAACATGTTCATCTTGTCATGGCAGTAGCCATAAGACTAATGAAGACTACAAAGAAGCCAAAATGCCCACACCAGAAACTTGTGCTGTCTGTCATAGTGAGCAAGTTGAGCAGTTGCAAGCTGGCAAACATCAATTGGCTTGGATTGCAATGCAGACCCAAGCAGCCTATCATGGCTTACCAAATGCTATCGGTAAAGAAGGTTATAGAGGTTGCTCAGGTTGTCACAAAATTGGTGTCAAAGGTCTGAAACTTGAAGGGACCATGTTGGATACCAAGGTTGTTGGTGATGGTGGTGCGGAGATCGCAAAATACCGTTACGGTAATGCACAGTGTGATGCTTGTCATACTCGCCATAGCTTCAAAAAAGCTGAAGCTCAAGACCCTAGAGCCTGTGCTAATTGTCACATGGGTTTTGATCATCCACAATGGGAAATGTACATGTCTTCCAAACATGGACTTATCTGGGATATGGATGGTAATAAAAATGATGGGCGCGCTCCGACTTGTCAATCCTGTCATATGGCAGAAGGTAATCATACTGTAGTCACTCCTTGGGGCTTTTTGGGATTACGAGTTCCTTCCGACCATAATGTTCGTGCCCTTATTGATGTTGCTCCCGCGCTTACCGACCCACTAACTAAACTTGCCAATACCCTTGAATCACTTGGATTTACCGGTAACTACATTGATTTAGATGATGATCCGACTTGGGTATTTGATCGAGCTATAATTTTGCAAGCAGCCGGGGTATTGGATGCAGCTCTTCAGCCAACTCAACGCTTTGTTGATATCGTTGTACTTGGGCAAGCCGCTCGTGGTACAAAAGATTTCAACTCTATTCGTACTTCAATGAAGAAAGCTTGTAATAAATGCCATGCTAAAGATTTTGTAGATGGACATTTTAAGGCTTCTGATGAAATCATTAAAGCATCTGATCATGAATTTGCCAAGGCTATTCAGGCTGTCCAAGGTTTGTACAAAGATGGTATTTTGCAAAAGCCCGATAGTTGGGAATATGGCCCAGATTTGCTACAATTCTATGATGCCGAAACGTCATTGGAACAAGAGCTTTATTTGATTATGTTGGAATATCGCCAACGTGCTTTCCAAGGGGCTTTCCACGACAGTAAAGATTACATGCACTGGTATGGTTGGGCACCATTAAAAACTTCCGTCAACAATATTTTGGAAGAAGTTGCAAGAAAGCGAGCTGAAGCTTCTCTACAGCTTTTAAAGAATGTCATTGTAGTCAATATGGCTAATGGCGTTGGTACTTGGGGTGGTGACAGTAGCCTTACTTTCCAACCGAGTGTGAATGGTTTGAATGTTAATGGAGTTCTCACTGCTACTGATGGCCCAGTTGGTCCGCTAGTTGGTAAAGCTGCTAAGATAGTGGCAATAGCTGCGGTTAACAATGGGACTCAAGATGGCCTTTACATATTGAACTCTGCTGGTGAACTTGCGGCTTGGGATGGGCAATTTGGCACAATATCCTCATTTGCAGATGTTACTTTGGCTGCTAGTCAATCAGTTGACTTATTGAAAGGGCAAATGACGATTGGTGGAGCACCTGTTTCAGGGACGATCAATCTCTACTTGGGTGTAATCGTTGGAGATAAACTTATGTACTTTCCTAGGACTATTGATCTCAACATTTAGGATATAGCGAGAAATAACGTTAATTTTTCCCATATTTTTGGAGTTCAAAGCTGAAGTTTTGGACTCCAAAATTTGGAACTCCTGAATAAAGTAGTGATTTCTTCAAAAGCAGATTTACCACTACCTATTGCAGGACTACCCTATATTTATATTTAATTTCAAAAGAGGAAGCTCATTGATGACAAAAAATATTGTTTTGGCAATTTACTTACTGGTTATAAGCTTATCCAGTTGGAGTAGTGAATTATATACCGGTCAAGCAGTGATGCACAATGACAGCGATGAAATAATGGCTACGGTTAAATTCGAGACTCCTGAAACTGGTGACATGTATGTTGCAACAATAGTAAATAGTAAATTACTATTTTTAAATCAAGAGAATAGTTGGACTGAAACCATTGCTCCTTTTAAAGTTAATGAAACTTTCCAAGGTGAATATCCTTTGTTTGCAGCGAGTGCAGAGATATTGCCACCCGGTAATTATCCACTTTATCAATTAATAACCAAGCCCAATGCTAAATTATTTAAAGAAGATGGTTCACTGAATGTGGATGATTGGATTGGTGGAGAGGATGGGTTAAATTTCCTTAGTTTTAGTGTTGGTGTAGCAGATAAAGTGCGTGTACTTGCGTTCAATGATTTGGGTATGCACTGCATGGACAAGACCCTTTCTATTTTTGCAATTTTACCTCCTTTTAATGTGGTCAATGCTCAGGTAGTAAAACAGGATAGCAATGGTAAACCGCAATTACTTGATGCTAATCAGATTGAAGTACAATATTCTGCTGTGACAGATCGCAAAGGTTCTATCAATTCGAGCAGCAAAAACAAAACTGATTTTTGGAAGTATGCCAAAGATTTATTCGGAAATGATTTACAACCCGGAATTGGTTTAACCGGCTTTTTTATGCCAGCAGATAATCCGAAAAATCCGGGGCCACAGCCATTTCACTATAATGCTAAAAATGACTGGTTTAGTGCTGATGGTATTCCTATCACACCAACAGATGATCAAGGGCAAATAAATGCTTATCCCACATTACGGGTTAGTGCTCATGACAAAAAAACTGGAGAATTATTAGGTGCAACCGATATAGTAGTCCCGGTAAGTGTGGAGGTTAACTGCAAGATTTGTCATGCGACTGGAGAATCAGCAGCGATAAATTCGGAAATTAAGTGGATAACAGATGATGATCCAGATATGCAAGCGCAAACAGATAGTTTGGTTAAATTAGAAATACAAGCCAAAAAAAATATTTTACTGTTACATGATAAATTACATGGTACTAATTTGCAAGATTCAACTCCGGTGCTTTGTGCTAAATGCCATTATACAGCAGCATTGGACTTAGCTGCCGAAGGGCCGAAGGGAGTGCAAGAGTTCTTCCCAACTTCCTCCCAAGTTATGCACAGAACTCATGGTGAGTTAATAGATACCGAAGAAAATCAGCTTATTCCAATCGGGGTTAAGGTAGAACAAAATTGTTATCAATGTCATCCGGGTAAAACTACTCAATGTCAACGGGGCGCAATGAAAAATGTTGGTTTAGAATGCACTGCATGTCATGGTGGACTACTGGCAGTGGGCGGAAAATTCCCATTACTAGAAGGTGGTAGTATTGATGGTACTAATGATGGTGAAATTCGTCGACCTTGGTTTGATATGCCACGTTGTCAATCTTGTCATACTGGTGATGCTGTTGACCATTTGACCGGAGAAGGATTGGAACTTGGTACAGATGGTATTCGTTTAAAACAAGCTTACAAGACTGGCGACAAATCTGCTTCTGCAATACTGGCCAAAAATAAGCGTTTTGCTGAAAATGATAACACTTTGTACCGCAATAGTAAGGGGCATAGTGGAGTTGCTTGTGAAGGTTGTCATGGCAGTACTCATGCAATTTGGCCTATTGAAAATCCTGATGCCAACGACAATTTGACTGCTATTCAATTACAAGGGCATAGTGGTACGCTTATCGAATGTGATACTTGTCATACTGCCGGTAGTTTAGAATTGACAACTAAAGGGCCACATGGTTTGCATAACATCAATGATCCTCGTTGGACTAACCAGCATGAATCTTTTTACAAGGATGATGCAAACGTTTGTAAAGCTTGTCATGGTAAACAATTAGAAGGAACACCACTGGCTAAAATGGCAGCTACTCGTTCTTTTGATGTCAAAGGAAAAAATGTGACTTTAGAGAAAGACCAACAAGTTAGCTGTGATTTGTGCCATGACAAACCTTAATTTTTTGCCGGAGTTCCTTATGTTTCACCTGCAATGGGAAAAAAGGGGCCAGGCTTGATTTAATTTTTAATCTTGCGGCCAAGAAAGGCAAGAAAGGGGTCAGTACTAGGGTAGGCTGATAAAAACACCTCATAGATGCAATAAAACTTTTCCCCGTTTTTGTTCCTTCTTTTTATAACCTTTAGGAAAATTTTTTCTTGAAGAACCTTTAAGATATTTCTTTCTTTTAGATTGCG
>JAUCGK010000235.1 GCA_030378085.1 Candidatus Parabeggiatoa sp. HSG14 | reverse complement strand
GTATAATATTTACTAAGGAATATGCACGAAATAAAATTGACAACTAAACCGGTTTTTAAAACCTGTCAGGTTTGACTCAAATAGTTGGGTAAATTATTTCATGCATGTTCCTAATTCAAGAATGGATACCATTTTCGGGATAAAGAGAATAACGTAAAGTTTCGGGAAATCATACCTAAATTGAACGAAATAACAAATTTTGGTATTGGTGAAAAAATTGTTATTAATTATATATATTTAAGTCTCATCATCAATTTAATACTTCAGTTAAATTAAGTAACTTACTGATTTAAAATTAAAATAATTAATATGCAAAATTTATGCCTAAAATTGCTCTATTAGAATTGAATAATTGAATAGCGTTTTTTTGAATATTGCGAGTGTGTTAATTTTTTAGAGTCACCTCAATTAAAATATCAGTAAATGATTGGAATTTCTTGCGTAAAAGAAATATATTTTTAGTATGGTTAATTTCCCCATAAATTTTAAAAGATAAGCTTGACAGAGTAGCTTGTTGATTTAGGGACAAAAACTTCGTTAAGGAATGCCTAATGAATGGTCATGAAATAATTTCCCGATTTCTCATTCCACTCATTCCACAGGTTTCACTGTGGCTATTTACATTCAAGCCCTATCGGGCTTGGGAGACAACGAAAAATTCAAAAAACGGTCAACACGGTTGGTTTTAAACCCGCTGGGGTTAAATGTGAATAGCCAGCGGTAGAAGCGGTGGAACAACAGTGAAGTTATTTCACCGTGGTCATTTCCTATCATCTTAATGGACAAGCACGTTTATTTCACTTTTATAGGAGTATAATTTTATTGTGGACGTTTTAGAAAGAATTAAAGAACAAGTTGAAAGTCATCCGATTTTAATTTATATGAAAGGTACACCACAACTTCCACAATGTGGTTTTTCTAGTCGTGCCGCTCAAGCCTTACAAGCATGTGGAGTGGAGTTTGCTTATGTGAATGTGTTGACTGATCAAGAAATTTTCCAAAATTTGTCTCGCTATGCTAATTGGCCTACTTTTCCTCAAATCTATATCAATGGTGAATTAATTGGTGGTTGTGATATCATTTTGGAGTTGTATCAAAAGGGTGAATTAAAAAAAATGCTTGAGCAAGCTGTGCAAAAACCTGAAGGAAATGAAGCTACTAAATAGTGATTTTTTTTGTGCCACTTGCTTTGAAATAAATTTATCTTGCTTTGTTTCAAGGCTATGTACTTTAGTATTTTAAAAGTATTTAGGAATGAGGATTCAATAAAATACGAAAGTTGAAACCTGACAGGTTTTAAAAACCTGTCAGGTTTGGCATCAAAATTTTGCAAATTATTAAATCCTCATTCCTTTTTAAAATATAGGATTTATAAGAAAATCAAAACATTTACGGTAACAAAAATATTGATTTATTATGCCAACTATCACTCATCTTTATCGTTATCCTGTAAAGGGCTTAAACCCAGAGGTTTTGCAGCACGTTTCGTTGCAAGCTGGCAAAACGATTGCACTTGATCGCCGTTTTGCCTTAGCACACAGGACTACCGAATTTAATCCTCAAGCCCCCCAACATCTTCATAAAACCCGTTTTTTGATGTTGATGAAAAATGAACGTTTAGCTGCTCTCAATACCGTTTATGATGATAACACGGGCATTTTGCAAATTTTCAAAGATAATAATTTGTTTGCCAATGGAAATTTGCAAACAACACAGGGACGGCAAACCATTGAAAATTTTTTTGCCGATTATCTTGGTGATGAAATACGTGACACACCTAAGCTGGTACAAGCACCCGGACATACTTTTTCTGATGTTAATGCTGAAGTCTTATCTTGTATTAATCTTGCTACAGTGCGCGACTTAGAAAAAGTATTAAGCACAACTGTCCATCCTTTAAGATTTAGGGCTAATGTATATTTTGACGATGTGCAACCTTGGGCGGAATCGGATTGGGTGGGTAAAAAGTTGATGCTAGGCACTGCAAAAGTACGTGTTTTAAAATTTATTGAACGTTGTGCGGCAACTAATGTAAATCCACACACAGCAGAACGAGATTTAAAAATTCCACAAACCTTGCTAAAAACTTACGGGCATCGTCATTTAGGAATTTATGTACAAGTAATTGAAAATGGAGAAGTTGCCGTAAATGATGAATTGATAGAGGAATCCAACTTTTAGTTTTAGGAAACTGTTCAAGATAAATCTTGGACTTCTTTTGAAATAAGAACTTTAGTTTGGAAATATTTAATCCCAATTGCGCTATAATTTAAGGCATAAGAATTTAAAATGGACTACATTCTTCAAAAACTTTTTAAATTTTATAGTATTTTTAATCCAAGTTACCACCTATAAATAGCTGATTTATTTCATTATTCACAACTAATGACCGATTTAAAATTGATTTTGTTATAAATATGTTGATTTATAAATATTTTTAGATATTTCACAGATTATAGATGGTAACTTGAGTTATTTTTAGGCTTCTCTTTATCAAAAGGGGAAATTAAAAAAAATGAGGCGTTTTTGTGTGAATGCTAGATTAAAAAAAACTATTTACCGAATTATTCAAGCCGAAATACTAGGTTTGAATGGGCAACACGGACAAGAGAATTGATAAAATGACTCAGATATTCGGCAATTTTATCCAGGAATTACCTGAAGGTGAAGAGTATTTAACTTTAGTCTTTTCGCCTCGTTCTTTTCATTATAAATTTTGGAGGCAAAATAAAATGTCAGCCGATTTTGTTGCTGATTATTTTAAAACGTTTTTTATTAGTAAGGAGGATAAAGAAGAAAAAAAAAATACTATCAAAACAAAAAATCTCCAATATGCTGTGAAATACATTGCTAATGAGTTGTTAGAAAATGCGATGAAATTTCAGGATAGAACTTGCTCATTGGCCGCTTATTTAAAATTGTCATTATTTAAAGATAAAGTTGTATTTCATGTCACTCACAGTATAAATGCTCAGCAAGAGGAAATCCTTCAGACATTTATCAAACAGTTGATAAATGAAGACCCTGATGCATTATATATAAAAACTATAACAGCTAAAGCTAAAGAAAATGACAATAGCCGTTCTTCTGGATTAGGATTGCTCAGTATGATGCATCTTTATTCGGCTCAAGTGGGCTGGAAATTTGAGAGACTTCAAACAAATCCACCTATTACAACAGTTAATACGATGGTATGTTTGAATACATAAAAGAAGAAGGCTCAAAAAAAAGGAAATAATTGGGAAAATAATTAATATTTGGTCGAAAATTGTTAGATTTTTTCCTTTTTTCAAGTACTAAATTGTGTTCATCCATAAAATACTAATTTTTTTCTTTACAAAACAATAAAGAAGGAAATAGTAGAAATTTACAATTCTTAAAAAATCAAATTTATGGGTAAACGCTTACTATAAATTATCTACTTTATTACTTACTCTCAACGTGAGATTTTGCGATGGATATTAAAACGGAAGAGTACAATATTATTTATGACTCAACCACTACGACTGTGGTTTGTGACGGTTCATTATTTTTAAATAGTATCAAGGAATATGAACCTATCTTGGAACTTTTTAAAAAGGCAGCTGAAGAGAATAAATTCTCGAAAACATTTACAGTAGATTTACGAGAATTACAATTTTTAAATAGTTCTGGCATCAATATGATGATAAAGTTTGTAAGTCATGTGGCTGAGGGTGCATCGTTTAAATTTAAGCTGGTGGTAAAAGGTCAAAAGGAGAATCTTTTCCATGAAAAATTGTTGAAGAACTTTCAGTGTTTGATGCCTTCTTTAGTCGTGCAATTAGAATAATATTTAGGAGATTGAAAACGAATTACTTCATCAACTTGATTACATTAAAATAATGTAGATCAATTCTACAAGAGTGTGTGATACAAATAGTGTGACATTGCCAAATTAATCATTAAAGTAATGAGGCATTAAATACTTTTAAAACTTGAAGTACCAAATCTGATAAGTTTTAAAAACTAGTCTGGTTTAGTTTCTGGTATTATTTTCTCATTCCCATATACAAGCTGCTTTATACTCAATATATTCAATTTTCAACTGATAATTGTGACAATTGTTCCCCCATTTTATTTGGACACACAATGCATCAGAAGCTTTGCTTCGAGTTTTGCCAAGCAAAGCTTGGCAGACAGTGCGTTCCCAAATAAAATTTGGGAACGATATTGAATTAACTCTATTTTTACATCGAACTCAGGTCAATAAGTTTTTTGTTCATGTCATTATTCCTTCTTATTTCAAAGTGGGGAACTAAAAATAAATTATATTGATAATAAAATATGTATTATTGGTATGCAAATAAAGAATATGATGGCATTATCTTGTTAATTTTTAAGCAAATAACTGAAAAACGGGGGAATTTGAGATATGACACAGATATTTGGCAACTTTGTTCAGGAATCACCTGAAAAAGAATACTTAATTTTATTTTTTTCACCTCATTCTTTTCATTATCAATTCTGGAAAAGAAGTAAATTATCGGCCGATTTTATTGCTGATTATTTTGAGCCATTTCTTGTTCATCAGGAAGAGGAAATGAGAAAAAAGGTGAGTAGTATAAAAATAAAAAATCTCCAACATGCTGTAAAGTACATTTCCAATGAATTGCTAGAAAATGCTATGAAATTTCAGGAGGTTGCATCGCCACTCACTATTCATTTTCAATTGTCATGGTCTTGTGAAAAAATGATATTTTATGTGACCAATAGTATAAATACTCGAAAAGTAGATTTTTTTCAAACATTTATTAAACAACTGACGAATGAAAATGCTGAAGAATTATACATGAAAAAATTAATGTCTAATGCTAAAGATAACACTTCTTCTGGATTAGGATTGCTTAGTATGATATATCTTTACTCAGTTCAATTAGGTTGGAAATTTGAAACTCTCCAAACAGCTCAAAATATCATGAAGGTTAGCACTAGGGTGTGTTTAGATACACTTAAAATTGAAAAAGAAAGTTGGTAATTACAGCATTTCCCTTATCTTCTTCTAAATTCCCTTCTTAACTCACTCATGAAAAGACTTGTACTTGACACATATTGAGAAACGCTAGAATAACCGTAATGTGTAGGTTTTGGAAAAAAGCGAGTCAATTAGACGATTTAATCTTTGATATAAGAATTCTAAAGGGTTGAACTGTGATTTTTATGATTGAATGTGATAGAAGCTATCAGAGTTGTAAAATCACAGTTCAACTAGGGAGTTAGTTTTTGACTTTGCTTTTTATTTTTTCCATTACACTTTGTAAAGTTATTTCGGTAGCTACCTCTCCCTTTAAAGGGGCAGAACGATTTCTGCTAATGCGTCGAGGTTCGATTTCTAAACTCCCCTGGTTCCAAGAAAATTCATTATTGAAGGTAAACCAGATGTCTTTATAACAACTCCTATAACCCCCATTTTTAGCGAGAGGTTTATACTCAGGTGGCGTATCAGAATCTTCATAGTAACACCAATCTATGACAACCCAATCTTGAGAATCTTCTCCTCTATCTGCCAAATAAACACAGTAAGCGTGTCCTCCCTCTGGAGCGGTAGGCGATTCTTGGACAAAACCAGCACACACTTTAATCCGATACGCAGGAACACCTGCTTGAATCATTAAACTGGCCATTAAAATGGCACCATCTTCACAATCCCCTATCCTAGACTGCAAGGTTTCAAAAGGAAATTGCCAAAATTCAGAGCATTCGCTTGATTCATCATCACCCACATAATCAAGGAACCGCACGACAAAGTTTTGAATGGCATGTACCGTTTCATTGGGAGTATACTTCCTTAGTCGGTAATCGCGAATGATCTCACTGAGAAAAGCATCATTAACGGTTATGAAACCTTTAACATCACATAAAATTCTTTCGGTACTACCCCTTAAAGCTCTACCACCATAAGTGATAGGGGATTGTTGCCATTTGTTATTCCAAAAGTTAGCATCTTTACTCATTGTTAAATTGTCCTCTATAAGTGTGGTAAATTTTCAAATTCTAAACATCTCACAAGTTCTTGAACCATCTGGGAAGCATTTGGCCTCTTTGAAATGCAGTTGTCCATCAACTTCTATTTTTCCCCAAGAGATATGGGTAAGGGGAATAAATGGCTTTTTTCATAGCATAACCTTTTTTTCTCTCATAAATCGGTGTATTTTTCTTCTACAATAGCTTTGTATCTCCGATTTTTTCTTTTCTTCTATCTTGTACGAACAAGCTGATAACATAAACCATAAACCCGATAAAAAATATCAAGCCTGCTATTTCACTCGCCCAATAAAAGAAAACCAATTTTTCTTGAATAACCATAAATGGTAATGGTTCACTGATAATACGTTGCAAATAGATTTGTAAAACACCTGCTGCTGTGAGAAATAAAGTCATAAAAAGCATAGAAACTGTCATTATCCAAAAAGACCATTTTTTCAAAAATTGTGAGGCTTTATTCTGAGTACGTTTCCTCAATATAGGTAGTGCATAAGAAATGAAAGCTAATATAATTGCCACATAAGCACCAAAAAAAGAGATGTGAGCATGGGCAGATGTGATCTGAGTACCATGTGTATAGTAATTAACGGGTGCCAAAGTATGTAAAAATCCCCAGACACCTGCCCCCAGAAAAGCCATTACCGGGGTACCTATTAGCCATACAGTTGTCGCACTATTTGGATGCCTATGACGGCGAAGATTAATCATATTAAAAGTAAAAACGGCCATCAAAAAGAAAGGAATCAGTTCTAAGGTAGAAAAAACGGAACCCCACCATTGCCAGTATTCGTGTACACCCATCCAATAATAGTGGTGTCCCATACCAAGAACCCCTGTTACCAGTATTGTAGCAATAATGACATATAACCATTTTTCAACAATTTCACGTTCTACTCCAGTTATTTTGAACACCAAAAAAGCGAGAATGGCAGCCATAATAAATACCCAAGCACCTTCTACCCAAAAATGAAAGAGCCACCACCAATAAAACCTATCAATCACTAAATTAATGGGATTATAAAATGCAAATAAAAAGAGTATGACTATACCTATGAAACCCGTTAGCAATGTGAGACTAATTCCCGTATTATTTCCTTGAAATAAAGTCATACCAATATTGTATAAAAATCCTGAAATAACAATGAAAATAATAACTTTAATAATTGTTGGTTGTTCTAAAAATTCTCGTCCCATCGTAGGCATAAAACGGTTACCCGTTATTTCTGATAAATTCTCATAGGAAGTAAGAAGATAACCTAAAATAGTCAATATCGTTGTTATAATAAATATCCAAAATAAGACAATAGCTAATTTTGGACTGTGTAATTCCCTTTCAGCTTCTTCTGGCACAATATAATAGGTTGCTCCCATAAACCCAATCAATATCCAGATAATAAGCAAATTAGTATGCACCATCCGAGCAACTTGAAATGGAATAATTGAAAAGAGAAAATCTCCTATCACATATTGCAAACCCATAATAAGTCCAAATAAAATTTGCAGTGCAAATAGAGCAATAACAGCAATAAAATAGGGTTTAGCAACAGCCTGTGATGAATACGGCATTTCTTTTTTTCTCCTTAACCTTCAATATTTGGGGGCCAATTTGCGGTATTTATTTCAGAAGTCCACCTCAAAAATGCTACTAATGCATTTAATTCTTTTTCGGTGAAATTAAATTGTGGCATTTGTCGTCGTCCTTTTATTTTAATAGGCATTGCTTTGAGCCAAGCTCTAATGAATTCTTTGCCACCTGAGTCACCGCCTCGGCGTTTATAGACATTGCCTAATTCTGGTGCATAATAAGCTCCTTTTCCTAACAAGGTGTGACAACCAATACAATTGTATTCTTCCCAAATACGTTTTCCTTTAGCTACTTGAGGAGTAAGATTTTCGCGGTGATCACGCTTTGGTAAATTTATCATTGTGTGAAAGCTTAAGGCAAAAAATAGTAAAATGAAAGTTCCTAAACTACCATAATAAATTTTTTTTGCCATAGATATGGTAAATTTAATTTTCACTTAATACTCCATAGTTAAACAAGTTTTTAAGTTTCTATTTAAAAACTAATTGATTTATATCAATTTTTAAGATACAATTTTACTTATTGAGTTTCAATATGTAAAAATGTTTTGGGGTGAATTTCAT
>JAUCGK010000234.1 GCA_030378085.1 Candidatus Parabeggiatoa sp. HSG14 | reverse complement strand
CCCCCAACCCCCCGTACACAGGGGGAAGTCCCAAAATAGAAAAATTAAAGCAAAGTGTCGAATGATGTTTGGTTCCACCCGTGTACGGGGGGTTAGGGGGGTGTCCCCAAAATCTGTTACAATCAGCGAATTTTTAATCCCACTCAAATTTTGTCCTCTTGTAAATTTTTCTGTGATAGGCTAGAAAGCTCCGCTAAGAGACAACGAAGAACTCCAGTGCATCATAGAAAAATTGACAATGAGCATTTTTTTGATTAAATTCACTTGAGTAAACCTACAAAATTTCTGAAAAATTAATCATAAAACAAGTAGTTAATATTTATTTAAGCAAGAAATGTTCCGAGCATTATTCCATTACAGATGCTTATTTAAAATTTACGGGTGGTTTACGCCCTACTAATGATTCTAAATAATGTAGTTCTTCATCAGTATGATGTTTCATCGTATCAGAAAAGAGACGTGGATGATCAATATCATGGCTAACAGAATAAGCGGTGTGAGTGAGGGTTTTTATTTTTTGAAGATGTCGAGAAGCATCATGGGTGATAATTTCTGTATCACCATAACAAGTACAGAAATAGGTACTGTTAGGTTCAATTTCGATAAATAAACCAGTACCGCGTATGCCCATTGTTGCAGTTGGAGATTCAATGACTCTGCTATTATCGCTTTTGCCAAATACGCCCATCAAACTACCACTGAATAAGCGCATTGCTTTCACAATGGTACTTTCATTTGGGTTATAACGTAACCGTAAGGTTGAACGCGCTCCTAATTTGTAAACATCATCGCCCATGACAAAAATCACTTGACTGTTAGCACCTGTTTTGATGGTATCTCCTGCTTCAATGAGGGTATCCAAAGTTGCAGGCGTATTATTTATCCAAACTTTTCCGTGCATTTTACGGATGATGTTCGCATAACAAAGTCCTGGTATCAATCCCAGGAGGGTCGCTGATGTTGATAAAGTTAGAAAATGTCTGCGTGAGAAATTGAGTTTATCATTTTGCATAATCAGTTAACCGTTTTAAAATGGCGAATGGCGAATTTTTACACAAATATTGAAAAAATCTGTTTATTTCTTCAATCTATTGTATTATCAGTATAATTCACCATTCGCTAATAAGGAATAAGCATGAAATAGCTTTTATCAATCCCTTAGGAATGAGGATTCAATAAAATACGAAAATTGAAACCTGACAGGTTTTAAAAACCTGTCAGGTTTCGCACCAACATTTTGCAAATTATTAAATCCTCATTCCTTACTCACTCCATTCGGTGCATTTTCGATCCTTTCTTTTTAAGAAAAGGCGAAGGAGATTGTTGAAGTTATTTTATGCACATTCCTAAACTCTTTTTAAAATTGAGTCGTAAAATTTGAGCTTTTGACTTTGTTTTTAACAAATATCACATTGGCTTTAGCATCTCCACCTATCCATATCATATTAATACCTGATAAGGAATCAAGTCCAAACATAGCACCAACACCTGTTTCCAGGCTAACATCAGTCACTTCAGTCGGTTCACCCATGACATCAATGACTTCTTGGACAGTCATTCCCTTTTGAATTTTAGCAAAGCTACTATAGCTTAAGCGTGGCGTGGCACAACAACTGAGTAAAAAAGCCAGTACAATTACACTTATGAATTTATAAAAATGAGAAAGCATAAACATTCCTCAAGTAGGATAAAAATTTAAGAAAAAATAACGTTGGGTATTATTGTAAATAAATCTCTAACTCCCATTTTTCAAATGGGAGAATTTTATATGCATCCAATTAAAAGAGTAATTGCTTAATTTTTAATAACTTATCGGAATCAGCTTTTATATTATAAAATTTTTGAGAATTAATCGGTGTAACTACTCAGTCTCTTAATTTAAAAATAACGTTTTTTATAAGGAATGACGCTGGAGCGTCACTGCCATTAAGTTAAGAGCAACCACAAAGGATCGCCCCTACGTAACGTAATGATTTGTAAGGGTAATCCCTTGTGGTTATCCCAATTAAAATCCTCAACTTAATGGCATTGATGCTGGAGCGTTGGAACGAGAGGCTGAGTAGTTACTAATCGGTTAATAAAGTAAATTTGATGCGTGTGGGAATTTCCCCTCTTTATTTTTAAAAAGAGTTGGGAGATTTTTCTTGTTTTTTTAATATGATAAAGTTAGATTGATGCGTATAGAAACTCTCCCTACTTTAATTGTAAAAACTGGGATAAGATCAATATTGAATAGATCATAAATAATAGAATAACACAAAATTTATTTTTTAGATTGAAAATTGGAAATTAAATCATGTTTAAAACACCTAAATCTTTAAGAGATTCGCGTTCTATATTAATTACGGGCTGTTCAAGTGGAATAGGATATTGTGTTGCACACGGATTAAAAAAACGAGGTTATTCAGTATTTGCAACTGCACGTCGGCATGAGGATGTTGCTCGTTTACAAAAAGAAGGCTTTTCTAGTTTTGTTTTAGATTTAAGAAATTCACAGTCTATTATTGATACGGTACAAACAGTCTTGGAACATACTAACGGACGATTGTATGGTTTATTTAATAATGCTGCTTATGGACAACCAGGAGCGGTTGAGGATTTAACGCGTGAGGCTTTGCGTCAACAACTTGAAACAAATTTTTTGGGTACTCATGAATTAACTTGCCAGGTGTTACCCATTATGCGTCAACAAGGTGAAGGAAGGATTATCCAGAATAGCTCCATACTGGGTATGGTAGTATTGCCTTATCGGGGTGCTTATAATGCCAGTAAGTTTGCTTTGGAAGGATTAACGGATACTTTACGTCTAGAATTGGCGGGGAGTGGTGTCTATATTTCTTTGGTTGAACCTGGGCCCATTACCAGTCGGTTTCGTACTAATGCCCATAAGATGTTTAAACAATATATTGATGCAACACATAGTACACATCAAAAAGCATACACGAAAATTGAGCAACGGCTTTTAGCAAAAAAGGCAATTGAATTCACTCTACCTCCTGAAGCTGTATTAAAAAGAGTTATCCATGCTTTAGAATCAAAACGCCCTCAACCGCGTTATTACGTGACTTTTCCAACCTATTTCTTAGTAACATTAAAACGGTTACTGCCTCATCGGGTAATGGATTGGGTATTGCGAAACTTACCTGAATAAGTACTTTGTCTTATAGTTAAGGTAACTTCCAAATAATAAAATACCCACGTTATAGCGTTTTCCGATTGGATAAAGTACAACCTCCCCTAAATCCCCTCCTTAATTAAAAAGGGGACTTGTACCTGACGCAATCGGAAAACGCTATAAAAAGTGATGATCCAAAGACCTGCCAGGTTTTGAAAATGCACTACTATTTCTTTGGTATATTAATTTTTTGGAGTTACCTAATACCTTCGCCAATGCCGAAATTTGTTGTTTCGTTAGGTACGATTTTCATAAACCCAAATAAGAAAAATGAGTATCTTCTCAAAAAGTGTGGGTAAACTTGCCCAAACCTGATAGGTTTTGGAAACCTGTTAGGTTTTTTCCACCGAATTTAGAGAGGATACAAAAATGACTATAAATTATGCCCAGAAAAAAATCATGGTATCCCGTTCAACCAAGAAAAACTAAGCCCAAAGTCCCTGATGCTATAAAAAAAGCACTCAGTGAAAAAGCTGATCAGTTAATTGAAAGCAAACTGAAACCTGAGTATTTAAAACCACCACCTGAAGATAATGATTTCAACTATATCTCAGATATTTACTCAAAGTGGCATCAGCACTATTTTTACTTTTGTACGACATATACTGTACGAGGTGAAAATGCTATCCGCCCTTCATTTGAAGATAAATTTGCCAGATTGGCAAAAATTTGTCCTCTCGTCGTGCTTGGATTTCATGGGTGTTACGACTCTCTATAACCTTACTATTTATACGATTAAATAATTTTTGGGTACTTGTGGGTAAAGGTTAGCTTTAATTAAGGAGGGGATTTAGGAGAGGTTGTACTTTATCCAATCGGGAAACGCTATAGTCATGCACCTAAATCAGTAGAAGAGAGGCCAGTTAGTTCTATGATTTCGGCTAAATTATAACCTTTTGCTAACATTTTACGAGCCGTTTCGAGTGCTTTACTTTGTTCGCCTTGTCCAATACCATTTTCAAATGCCGTATCGGCACGTTGGGTTTCAGTATCAGTACGTTTTTGTTCTACTTCTACGGGAGTTGGTATCCAATCCTCTTTATTATATCAACGCAACCAACGATAGTTAAAACCATTGAAAGTGCCAGACCATATTCCCAAGCCTAATCGAATTTTAGGCAACCAGAAACGCTCATCTTTAATGCTTAATTGCTGATAATGTTTACCTCGAAGTTGAAAGACTTGCCATTCATCGGATTCCCGACTAAATACCACGTAGTAGGGAATTTTCAATATTTGTTCATAAACTTCCCATTTTGTTGGTGGCTCTTTGGCATCTCGTAAGGTTTTTCCTAAATCTTCTTTTTTGGTACTTTCAGACAGTAATTCTACCACAAGAAAAGGGATAACTTTTTCATCCCAAACCACATAGCTATAACGCATATCATGTTGTTCTCCATAAGAGGATGGCACACCAAGTACGGTAAACCAATTGGGACGTTTATACCAATGCGTGTGCGGGGAGTCATAGTACAAATTTAAGTCGGAAGCTATATAAATTTTATCAGCAGGGTAGTTAGGTGGACAAAAGGTTTCGCGTAATAATTGTGGTTGCTGATAATGAAATTTGTCAGGCAAACCAGACTCCTCTGGGTCTTCGCTCGGTAAATCATACATGGTTGGTAATGGTTTGGATTGCCAGATTGGTATTTCTGGCTCGTAAAAATCATCAAATTCTTCTAGGGCATAAGCTGGCATGATTTTTTGCTCCTCGTTTTCTCATTTTTAGTTTGCACTTTACACGATAGGAAAATTTACTACAAGAAAAATAATGATATAGCATCTCCCGATTGCGTCAGGTACAAGTCCCCTCCTCAATTTAAGGAGGGGATTTAGGGGAGGTCAATCGGAAAACGCTATAATAAAACCCAAAAATAAACCTGACAGGTTTGGCAGTTTACAAGTCCCCTCCTCAATTTAAGGAGGGGATTTAGGGGAGATCAATCGGGAAACGCTATAACGAAAGAAAATGAAATTCCTTCACCTAAAGGATAAAATCCTATGGCATAAAAAATGCGTTAGTAAAAGTTATTATTTTTCAATACGATAAAAAATAAAATTTTTTCGATTATCTCTAGACATTGGGAATGTATACCGTGACGTTCCAACGTCACTCCTTATAGATACTTGTGTAAAAAATAGGACATTATTATGAACGAAACCGATAGTACACATACTGCTATTAATTTAGAACTTAGAAAATTTGTCGCACCCGAATTTATTTTCGGTATTGATGCCCGAAAACTGGCAGGGCGTTACGCACAACAACTTGGTGGACGCAAAGCATTGGTTGTCACAGATTCTGGTGTCATTAAATCAGGTTGGACTTTGGAAGTGACTAACAGTCTTGAAAATGCTGGGATACCTTTTACCCTTTATTCTGACGTTTCTCCCAATCCACGTGATAAGGAAGTCATGCGTGGTGCTGCATTTTACCAGGAAGAGGGGTGCAATTTGATCGTTGCGGTAGGCGGTGGCAGTGTACTAGATTGTGCCAAAGGCATTGGCATTGTCAGTACTAACAAAGGCAACATTCTTAGCTATGAAGGGGTTGATCAAATCAAAGTACCAATGCCTCCCTTAATTTGTGTACCTACTACGGGGGGTACCTCTGCCGATGTTTCACAATTTGCAATTATCAATAATACGGGAGAATTAGTCAAAATTGCCATTATTAGCAAAGCAGTCGTACCAGATGTTGCTTTAATTGATCCCGTTACACTCACTACTATGGATCCTTATCTCACTGCTTGCACCGGTATGGATGCGCTAGTCCATGCCATTGAAGCTTTTGTCTCTAATGCCAGTTCACCTTTTACCGATGTTCACGCATTGGAAGGTATTCGATTAATCAGTTCAAATCTAGTGAGTTCAGTACAAATGCCAGATAACATTGATTTGCGCGGTAAAATCATGTTAGGTAGTCTAGAAGCAGGACTCGCTTTTTCTAACGCCAGCCTTGGCGGTGTTCATGCGATGGCGCATAGCTTAGGCGGTTTTAAAGATTTGCCACACGGGGAATGTAACGCTATGCTATTACGTTTTGTAATGGATTTCAATTTCAACGTGACACCGGAAAAATATTTGCGTATCGGTGAAGCCATGGGATTGGATTTACGTGGTATGACAATGAGCCATAAAAAAGCAACCATCCTAAACCAAATTGAACATATTGCACGTACTATTGGTATTAACAAAACTTTAGGGGGTTCTGGGGTACGTAGCGTAGACGTGTCACAACTTGCAACCAAAGCGATCCAAGATCCTTGTATCGTTACCAATCCCCGTCATCCTAAAAAACGCGATATAGAGGTGATTTATGAGGAGGCGCTCTAATCCATCTGATCCGCCAAACGAATCTGATGACAGTCATTGGGATGCGTGGCGCGAAGGAATCATCGGTTTTGGTGAAAATTCTTCGCGCAAAAGTTATTACCCAGAATTGCAACTTCGCACCGAAGAATTAGAACGATTCAAAGCTTTGTTAAATCAAAGCCATGATGCAATTTTTCTAATTGAAACCGATTCTGGACAATTGTGTGATATTAACAAAACCGCTTATGAAATGTTGGGCTATAGGAAAGAAAAAATGCTTTCAATGACAATTAATGAAGTCATTGCTAATGCTTGCCAACAATTTCAACAAACAATCCCCGATTTTAAGGAAAAATTCGATACCTACTTATTGACTGCGGATAAACAAAAAATTCCGGTAGAATTTAGTCTTAAAATAGTAGCATTTAATAGCACAATGTATACTGTTGCAGTAGCCCGCGATATTACCGAGCGGATACGCATGGATGCAGAACTACATAAACTCAATGAAGAATTGGAGGAAAGAGTCCAGCAACGGACTACAGAACTGGCGGAAGCCAATGCCGAAATTCTTTCTTTGAACAAACAACTACATGCAGAAAATCTGCGTTTGGGTGCGGAATTAGAGATATCTCGGCAAATTCAACAAATGGTATTGCCCAAAGCGCAAGAACTACAAAAAATTAAAGGCTTGGATATAGCGGGATTTATGGAAGCGGCTGATGAAGTGGGTGGTGATTATTACGATGTACTTGAACAGGATGGACGCATTAAAATCGGCATCGGTGATGTGACTGGACATGGTTTAGAAAGCGGCGTGTTAATGTTAATGGTGCAAACAGCAGTACAAAGTTTATTAATCAGTGAAATTAATGATTCTGAACAATTTTTGAATATTCTTAATCGCATCATTTATAATAATATTCAACGGATTCAAACAGATAAAAATTTAACACTTTCTTTGCTAGATTATAAAGAAGGACAATTACGAGTAACAGGACAACATGAAGAAATTTTGGTGGTGCGCCAAGGAGGGGAAGTTGAACGTATAAACACAGTTGATTTAGGATTTATAGTTGGCATAATCCCCAACATTGCTCATATTGTTTCACACTTAGATATCCAATTAAGCAAGGGAGACGGCATTGTTCTTTATACTGATGGCATAACTGAAGCGCGAAATCCTGAGATGGAACTTTATGAAATAGAACGTTTATGCCAAATTATCAGTCATAACTGGCATCTCAGTGCTGAAGAAATACAACAAGCCATCATTACCGATGTTAAAAAATACATTGACACGCAAAAAGTATTTGATGACATTACTTTGTTGGTTTTAAAGCAAAAATAGGATATTTCTCGCTCACAATGTCTACGTTCACTGCCATTAACTTAAGCTTTGGAGTCCTTTCGAGGTTTCAGTTTTTGAGTGCAAAAACCTTTTAGGTTTGAAAGTATTTAATTTTAATATAACTGATATTACGCACTGCACTTTCCAAAAGTGAATAAAGGAGTACAAAATTTATTTTGTGAGAAAGGAGTGCAAAATTTATTCTGATTATAACGAATTTTGGGGACACCTACCTTTTTACCCCCCTAACCCCCCGTACACAGGGGGAAGTCCCAAAATAGAAAAATTAAAGCAAAGTGTCGAATGATGTTTGGTTCCACCCGTGTA
>JAUCGK010000030.1 GCA_030378085.1 Candidatus Parabeggiatoa sp. HSG14 | reverse complement strand
TATAATAAATCATGTTATCAAAATAACGATATCGCCTTGAATCTGACTACGATAAATCAATGGGTTATAGACATTCTTAGATTTCCATTATTATTCATAAGGAAACAAACAGGATTATGAGTCCCTATAAGCGTAGAGATTTTTGTATAATTTCAAAAAATCAAATAGTTAAAAAGTTGAGCATCGCGTTTCTTTACGAAAACTATTTTTTTTATCATTTATATACTATTGATTTTTCTCCATTATATTTTTTAGCGGGAATTGCTGCAAATTGCTTGATGTTTTTGCAATATAATAACCATATAAAATTTATATTATTTGGCAAAGGTATTGTTTCAGTCATTGATTTTAATTGATCCCATTCAATGACCCCAATGCCTGCTTGTGAAAATCGGTGTTAATTTTGACAATCAACGAGATTTAAAAGTAAGCCTCATTGGGGTTAAAAATTTATGATAACTGGTTGAAATTAAAGTAATATCATATAATAACCTACTTGTTCAGTAGGATAATTGGCGAAGTATTATAGCAAAAGCATTGTTTTTTTAATGTAAATTTAAAATAAGTTTAATTTTCATAGGGTAAGGTTTAAACTAGTAAAAAAATTTTAACTTTAGACTTGATTTTTTTTTAAAAGGATACAAATATAGTAGCATCAGAAATGATACAAGCTCTTTAAAAAATTAATTCTAGTAATTTGTGTGAGTACTTAATATTTATGTAGTTTATGTAGTTATAAAGTGAAGAGTTTGATCATGGCTCAGATTGAACGCTGGCGGCATGCTTAATACATGCAAGTCGAACGGTAACATGCCTTTCGGGGTGATGACGAGTGGCGGACGGGTGAGTAATGCATAGGAATCTACCCAGTAGTGGGGAATAACTTGAGGAAACTTGAGCTAATACCACATAAGTCCTGTTGGGAGAAAGGGGGCCTCTGTATGTAAGCTCTTGCTATTGGATGAGCCTATGTCGGATTAGTTAGTTGGTGGGGTAATGGCTTACCAAGACGGCGATCCGTAGCTGGTTTGAGAGGATGATCAGCCACACTGGGACTGAGACACGGCCCAGACTCCTACGGGAGGCAGCAGTAGGGAATATTGGACAATGGGCGAAAGCCTGATCCAGCAATGCCGCGTGTGTGAAGAAGGCTTGCGGGTTGTAAAGCACTTTCAATTGAGAAGAAAGACCAAAACTTAATAACTTTTGGTTTTGACGTTATCAATAGAAGAAGCACCGGCTAACTCTGTGCCAGCAGCCGCGGTAATACAGAGGGTGCGAGCGTTAATCGGAATTATTGGGCGTAAAGCGTACGTAGGCGGTTAAGTTAGTCGGATGTGAAAGCCCTTGGCTCAACCAGGGATTTGCATTCGATACTACTTGACTAGAGTATGGTAGAGGGAAGTGGAATTCTATGTGTAGCGGTGAAATGCGTAGATATATGGAAGAACACCAGTGGCGAAGGCGACTTCCTGGATCAATACTGACGCTCAGGTACGAAAGCGTGGGGAGCAAACAGGATTAGATACCCTGGTAGTCCACGCCCTAAACGATGAGAACTAGATGTTGGGAGAAATTGTCTCTTAGTATCGTAGCTAACGCGATAAGTTCTCCGCCTGGGGAGTACGACCGCAAGGTTAAAACTCAAATGAATTGACGGGGGCCCGCACAAGCGGTGGAGCATGTGGTTTAATTCGATGCAACGCGAAGAACCTTACCTGGCCTTGACATCCTTGGAACTTCCCAGAAATGGGAGGGTGTTTTCGGAAGCCAAGAGACAGGTGCTGCATGGCTGTCGTCAGCTCGTGTCGTGAGATGTTGGGTTAAGTCCCGCAACGAGCGCAACCCTTGTCCCTAGTTGCCAGCGATTTAAGTCGGGAACTTTAGAGAGACTGCCGGTGATAAACCGGAGGAAGGTGGGGATGACGTCAAGTCATCATGGCCCTTACGGCCAGGGCTACACACGTGCTACAATGGGTAGTACAGAGGGTCGCAAACCTGCAAAGGAAAGCTAATCCCATAAAACTACTCGTAGTCCGGATTGGAGTCTGCAACTCGACTTCATGAAGTTGGAATCGCTAGTAATCGCGAATCAGCATGTCGCGGTGAATACGTTCCCGGGCCTTGTACACACCGCCCGTCACACCATGGGAGTGGATTGTACCAGAAGTAGGTAGTTTAACCGTAAGGAGAACGTTTACCACGGTATGGTTCATGACTGGGGTGAAGTCGTAACAAGGTAGCCGTAGGGGAACCTGCGGCTGGATCACCTCCTTTATTAGAGTTTTTTTAGTATTATTTCATGATGTTAAGTACTCACACAAATTGCTAGGATATAATGGGTCTATAGCTCAGTTGGTTAGAGCGCACCCCTGATAAGGGTGATGTCGGTGGTTCAAATCCACTTAGACCCACCAGGTGATTGATTTATTGTTGGGGCTATAGCTCAATTGGGAGAGTGTCTGCTTTGCACGCAGAAGGTCGTCGGTTCGATTCCGTCTAGCTCCACGGATTTGGTTTTGAGTTCTTTAAAAATTTAAAGTTAGTGTTAATGTAGCTTCAGAATTTTTGGGGTTATAGGGTCAAGTTAAAATTAAGCGCACACGGTGGCTGCCTTGGCGATAACAGGTGATGAAGGACGTGGTAGTCTGCGATAAGCTTCGGTGAACCGACAAACAGGTGTTGACCCGGAGATTTCCGAATGGGGAAACCTATCTCGTATCAGAGATATTTACATTTGAATTTATAGGATGTGAAGGCGAACCTAGGGAACTGAAACATCTAAGTACCTAGAGGAAAAGAAATCAATAGAGATTCCGTTAGTAGCGGCGAGCGAACATGGAGTAGCCCAGTCACATCAAGCTTGATTTTCTTAGCAAAATGATTTGGAAAAGTCAGTGATACAGGGTGATAGCCCCGTATGCGAAAAGATTGTCAAGTGGGTGACTAAAGAGTAAGACGAGACACGTGTTATCTTGTTTGAAAAAATTTCTTCCTTTAAAGGAAGAAAAGGGGGGACCATCCTCCAAGGCTAAATACTCGTTATCGACCGATAGTGAACTAGTACCGTGAGGGAAAGGTGAAAAGAACCCTTGTAGGGGAGTGAAATAGAACCTAAAACCGTGTGCGTACAAGCAGTGGAAGCATAGTTTTTAGCTATGTGACTGCGTACCTTTTGTATAATGGGTCAGCGACTTACTTTCAGTGGCAAGCTTAACCGATTAGGGAAGGCATAGGGAAACCGAGTCTGAATAGGGCTAATGAGTCGCTGGGAGTAGACCCGAAACCGGGCGATCTATCCATGGTCAGGGTGAAGATAGGGTAATTCTTATTGGAGGCCCGAACCCACCGTCGTTGAAAAGCCGGGGGATGAATTGTGGATAGGAGTGAAAGGCTAATCAAGCCCGGAGATAGCTGGTTCTCCTCGAAAACTATTTAGGTAGTGCCTCATTTTTTACTCACGGGGGTAGAGTACTGTTACGGCTAGAGGCTCTCCTCGAGTTATCAAACCGTTGCAAACTCCGAATACCGTGAAGTATAATTATGGGAGACACACGGCGGGTGCTAAGGTCCGTCGTGGAAAGGGAAACAGCCCAGACCACCAGCTAAGGTCCCAAAATCATGACTCAGTGGGAAACGATGTGGGAAGGCTTAGACAGCCAGGAAGTTGGCTTAGAAGCAGCCATCTTTTAAAGAAAGCGTAATAGCTCACTGGTCAAGTCGGCTTGCGCGGAAGATTTAACGGGGCTTAAGTCATGTACCGAAGCTGTGGATATAGCTACAGGTTTATTATTGTGGTAGATACTCTTCGATTTATTTTTGAGTATAATATGGTAGAGGAGCGTTCTGTAGGCCAGTGAAGGTATATTGTGAAATATACTGGAGGTATCAGAAGTGCGAATGCTGACATGAGTAGCGATAATGAATGTGAAAAACATTCACGCCGAAAGTCCAAGGTTTCCTCGCGCAACGTTAATCGGCGCAGGGTAAGTCGGCACCTAAGGCGAGGCAGAAATGCGTAGTCGATGGAAAACAGGTTAATATTCCTGTACTTTGTGTTATTGCGATGGGGGGACGGAGAAGGCTAGACCAGCCGGAGATTGGTTGTTTCGGTTTAAGGCAGTAGACAGAGAATTTAGGCAAATCCGGATTCTTGAATAATGTTGAGAGCTGATGACGAAGTCTTTATTTATTAAAGTACTGAAGTGGTTGATGCCATGCTTCCAAGAAAAACCTCTAAGCTTCAGATAACATAAAACCGTACCCTAAACCGACACAGGTGGACAGGGTGAGAATCCTAAGGCGCTTGAGAAAACTCGGGTGAAGGAACTAGGCAAAATAGCACCGTAACTTCGGGAGAAGGTGTACCTTTGGTACGTGAAGGGACTTGCTCCCAGAGCGGAAGAGGGTTGCAGTGATTAGGTGGCTGCGACTGTTTATTAAAAACATAGCACTCTGCAAACACGAAAGTGGATATATAGGGTGTGACGCCTGCCCGGTGCCGGAAGGTTAAGTGAAATAGTTAGTTGTTAAGACGAAGCTGTTGATTGAAGCCCCGGTAAACGGCGGCCGTAACTATAACGGTCCTAAGGTAGCGAAATTCCTTGTCGGGTAAGTTCCGACCTGCACGAATGGCGTAACGATGGCCACACTGTCTCCACCCGAGACTCAGCGAAATTGAATTTGCTGTTAAGATGCAGTGTACCCGCGGCTAGACGGAAAGACCCCGTGAACCTTTACTACAACTTTACACTGGACTTTGAACCTGTTTGTGTAGGATAGGTGGGAGGCTTAGAAACAAGGACGCTAGTTCTTGTGGAGCTATCCTTGAAATACCACCCTGGCATGTTCGGGGTTCTAACTTAGACCCGTTATCCGGGTTGAGAACAGTGTATGGTGGGTAGTTTAACTGGGGCGGTTTCCTCAAAATGGGGCATTTTGGCGGTAACGTCAAAAGTGAATTTGGCTATATGCTGGAAAATCCGTTCCCTTTATTTTATAAAGGGCTAGAGTATTTGGCAATTGAAAATGAAAAAATGTGACCAATGCGGATTATCAGCAGGGAAGTTTTATTATATTTGTGAAAAGAAACCCCTCAACGACTACACGCCAAACATCCTTAAATCCTTTAAGGATGGTGATATAGTCTGAACTCTTAGGCGACTAAGAGCCGATTTTCATCGGAATCTTGATTTGATGGTGATGGTAAAATGAGCAAGCAAGAATTTGAGAAATTTAAAACAGGACTTAAACTCTCAAAAAAACAACGAGAGATTTTAGTAGGTATTTTTTTGGGGAGTGCCTGTTTGGAAATGTCAAATTATGAAAATAATACTTATCGAGTACTCATAGAACAGAATGAGAAGCATAGTGAATATGTTTTTCATCTCTATAATTTGTTTAAAGGTTGGGTGTTGATACCACCGCAAGAAAGGGTGAGGGTGGTGTCTGAAATTAGGAATGAGAAGAGGTTGGTTTTTAACACTATTAGTCATGCCTCGTTTCGTTTTTATGCTCATCAGTTTTATGGGAAAGATGGAGAAAAGAAAATACCTAAGTTAATTCATCGCTGGTTAACCCCAGTGAATTTGGCTTATTGGTATATGGAAGAAGGTTCCATCAATTTTTCTCAGGGAAAGTCAGAGGGTATTATTTTGGGAACCCATTCTTGTGTAAGTTCAGAAGTTAATCAGCTAATACAGACGTTAGAGTTTGTATTTGGTTTACGAGCGAAAATGTGTAAACGGCAAAAGCAGTACAGAATTCTGATTTCAAAAGAATCTAGTAGGCGTTTTTTTGAGTGGGTTAGGCCGTATATATCTGATTTAATACCATATAAAATGCCATTGTTGAGATTAACATAATTGCCAAAAAAGTAACGGAGGAGTGCGAAGGTACCCTCAGCACGGTCGGAAATCGTGCAATGAGTGCAAAGGCATAAGGGTGCTTAACTGTGAGACAGACAAGTCGAACAGATACGAAAGTAGGCCTTAGTGATCCGGTGGTTCTGAATGGAAGGGCCATCGCTCAACGGATAAAAGGTACTCCGGGGATAACAGGCTGATTCCTCCCAAGAGTTCACATCGACGGGGGAGTTTGGCACCTCGATGTCGGCTCATCACATCCTGGGGCTGTAGTCGGTCCCAAGGGTATGGCTGTTCGCCATTTAAAGTGGTACGCGAGCTGGGTTTAGAACGTCGTGAGACAGTTCGGTCCCTATCTGCCGTGGGCGTTGGAAATTTGAGAAGAGCTGCTCCTTGTACGAGAGGATCGGAGTGGACGTACCTCTGGTGTGCCAGTTATCATGCCAATGGTATAGCTGGGTAGCTATGTACGGACGGGATAACCGCTGAAAGCATCTAAGCGGGAAGCCTCCTTCAAGATTAGATTTCCCGACATTAAATATGTCCTCAAGGTTCGTTAAAGACTATGACGTTGATAGGCGGGGTGTGGAAGTACAGTAATGTATGAAGCTAACCCGTACTAATTGACCGTGTGACTTGACCCTCTAACACCCAAATGTTTTGTATGTTACATAAATTTACGTATTTTATTGTGTTTTTGTATGTTTTGTTCTAGAATTTAGTATGTTTTGTTCTAGAATTTAGATTGAAATAGATTTTTAAGAATAAATATCATGTTTTTTCTGGTGGCCATAACCAGTGTGAACCACCCGATACCATCTCGAACTCGGAAGTGAAGACACTGAGTGCTAATGATAGTGTGGGGTTTCCCCATGTGAAAGTAAGTTACTGCCAGAAACTTTATTCCTCCCTAATCCTCGTGAGATTTTCTCGCGGGGTTTTTTTTTGTTTTTTTTCCCCATGTGTATTTTGTATATTTATTATATTAAAAAAAAAGTAGTTGATAGTTTGCATCCATAAAAAAACAACAAAGATAAAGATTTGGCATGACTGTTAGGATGTACATTATAACGTTCATCAGTTAACTAAAATTATGGGCTTTCAAACTGTAAACGCAATAGAGAACGGAACAATTTTTGCTTATATCCATAATTTATTGTTATTTAAAATAATGATGAGAAACCCACGAATATTTATGGGAAAAATTACCCTATAAAAAATAAATGAATTATTAATGAATTATTTAAGCAAAATGAATTATTTAAGCAAAAAGTATAAAGTATTCCGTTCTTCATTATTGCTGTAAACGACTTTGTTTTTTGCTAGTTTATACAATAAAATCATTGGGATACTAAATAAAACGATAACGATTATGATGAAGGGTGTTCCTTAATGATTACAACTAAGGATTAGTACCTTCTATGCCCGCGATAACGATAAGTAAGAAATGCCCGTTTGCCTCCTCTCATCGACACGATCAGAAAATTTATCTCGATTAAAATCGATAAATGGCATTAGGGCAACCATATCAGTATTTCCCTACAACTCATCATGAATAGAAGATGATTTAGTCCCCCAATTTTCTCACTTTGAATTGATGACCTTTGATTTTGCTATTTTTCAGGTGTTTTAATACCTTATCGGCTATTTTTCTATCTAATGCCACATAAGAAGAAAAGTCAAAAATATTAATTTTGCCAACTTGATTCCCAGGAATACCAATATCACCTGTTAATGCACCTAAAATATCTCCTGGACGCATCTTGTTTTTTTTGCCCCCATTAATATACACAGTAATCATTGAAGGTGGGGAGGGAAGACCATTATCGTCCAATAAATTTAGGACATCACAGTGGCAGGGTTGATTTTGGATTTTCTCTATAGCACTTATTTTTTGCTGTTCGGATGCTGTATACAAGCTCAGTGCCGAACCTTTTTTACCAGCACGACCTGTCCTACCAATACGATGGATATGAATTTTTGGATCTTTAGGCAATTCATAGTTTATCACCATTTGTAAATTATCAATATCTAATCCTCGAGCAGCCACATCAGTAGCTACTAGAATAGAACAACTTTTGTTGGCAAATCTTAGTAATACTAGATCACGATCTCTTTGTTCCAAGTCACCATGAATCGCCATTGCATAATAACCTTTCTTTTTAAGCTGCATGGTAACTTCTTGACATTGTTTCTTGGTATTACAAAAAATCACTGTCGATTTTGGTTGATAATGGGCTAAAAGTGCGATTAAAGCTTTGTCCCTGTCCCATTGTGATTTTCCAATTTCATAAAACAGTTGCTCAATTTCATTATGGCTATGTAATGATTCAACTCGGATGTTCAACGGTCTTTTCTGAATAGAACGACTCATCTGTACAATAGAACCAGGAAAAGTGGCAGAGAAAAGCATAGTTTGACGCTTTTTAGGGATATTTGAAATAATGTTTATAATATCATTATAAAATCCCATATCTAGCATACGATCCGCTTCGTCCAAAACCAAAGAATGTACATTTTCCAAATTCAAGGTATCTTTACTCAGATGATCCTGAATACGTCCTGGCGTACCAACAACGATATGTGTACCATATGCAAGAGAATTTTTTTGGGGAGCAAAAGGTTTACCGCCACATAACGATAATAATTTGATATTTTGAGCGAATCTTGCTAAACGTTGAATTTCTTTACCCACCTGTTCTGCTAATTCACGGGTTGGACAGATTACTAGAGCTTGAACCTGGGCATGGTAATTTTTTACATTTAGTTTGGAAAGTAATCCAATACCATAAGCGGCTGTTTTGCCACTCCCTGTTTTTGCCTGAGCAATAACATCCTGGTTTTTCAAAATACTAGGAAGGCTTTTGGCTTGAATTGGTGTCATGTCAGTATAACCAAGTAAATTCAAATTGGCTAACATGGCTTTTTTAATCTCTGGTTTAAAAGCTAGAGTAGAAAATTGAAATGATTTATCCATTTGTAATTAAAATAAAAAGTACCTTGACACTTAACCTAAATGTATGTTGAAGTTCAGAACAAAACTTTGTAAATTTTGACATATGGTTTCCAAAATTTATTTTGTAATGTTAACCTTTCTAAAAAATCAGCTTAAAATCTTCTATAATATAAAATCCAATCATACCGTTCATTAATTAGCATTTTAGAGAAATATTTTAACCCCTCTAAAATCTTAGCTTCGACAATTTGTTTTTCTCTTAAAAATCGTTCTTGTTATTGTGCCTTTTAATAGTGGCATTGAAAGGGTTAGCCATTTGCTTGATCCCAAAAGGCAACATTGGAGTCTGTCACAAATCCTTTTTTGATTATTAAAATATCATCGGCTTGTTTTTTGAGATTTACTAATAATGGTTGAGTGTCTCGATTGAGATATTTAATCGCATAAGCAATGGTTAATGTTTATAATTTTGAAACACTTAAAATTTTCTGTTCTTTGTAGGGAAGATATTCAATGGATTTAATTGTTTTTGAATAAATAATCCTACATCTAAAAACCATTTGTGATGGAAATTGAATAAAATCTTTTAAATCAATTTTATCTTGAGCATTAAATAAAATTTTTCTTGCATGATTTAATCGCTCATTGTGAAATTCCAAAAATGGAATTGTTCTGTTGACGATTTTAAGGGTTTCTAAAAGCATGATAAAAGAATAATCAAGTTAATACAGGTAACCTTCACCAGCCCCTATACTTAATGTTTTAGCAAGACGATTAACCTTCATAACTTAGGTCAAAAAAAGCCAAATATTTTTCAATGAGGTGCTTTTCTCTCATGTTGGAGGGAAGGTAAAAGAGTTAACTTTATGATAGTCTAGGAAAATTTTAACTTTCAATTTGTGTTATTCTTCTATTTTAGACACATACCAAACCACAACACAGCTCGCTTCAAAATATGGTTGAGATACATCTTTAACATTAATTATATCACGTATTCGTTTAATGTCACAAGTTTGCAGATTAAATAAGCCCTTTGATTTCAATTGAAATTCTATCGTTTTAATTAATTTTAATAAATCTCCTTCATGTAAAAAGCCAAACTTTAGATTTATTTTGATTTGGTATATTTTGAACTGAGAGATTGAGGTTAAAAAATCAGGCACAGAATACGATTTTGTTTTTGAGAAATCGTAGCTAACGTCAAATAGTTTTTTTTGCAGTTTAAGAAACGTCACAATTTTGTCGAATATTTTAACACGTTGTTCTTTTATATCTAAAAGTGACTCATTTAAAAAACCATCTTTTTTCAAATGTTTAAGTTTTTCTAAATATAAGCTATTGACAATTTCCAAGGCTTCATTAAGTTGCGTGTATTTTTTTTCTACGTTGCCAAATAGAGTATTTTGTTGACGTTTCCACTCAGTCGTAGAATTATGATATTGTTGGCTACTTAAAATAATGACAATGCCCATAATAATACTTAAACTTAGTACAATCAATGGTTTGATAAAAACATACCAATCAATTGTGGTAATGTTGGATGTTTTTAGATTATTTTTCGGCATAAGAATGTTTAATCAAAATATCTATCACAAATGGGGCTTTACTTACTTGATCCTGTGAGCCAATTTTTCCTTGAAAAGCCTGATTGGGATCGTAGGGTGTTTTTAAAATATCAACTAACCAAAAAGCAGTATTTTTTTCGATATCATTTACAAATCGTTCAAATATCTCCAAAAATTGTTGGGGGTTGCCTGGAAAGGGATGAATTTTGCCATGCAATCTCATTCCTTCAATAAAATTTTTAGCCGGCTCAATCTCTTCCAAAGGACTTTTTGATTCAATAGTCTCATCGGTTTCATCAAAGTGTTCTTGCTGAACTTTACCAGCAACAGATTGAAAAATATCTGTTTTTTTATAACCAATTCCCCATTCTAATCGTTCAAGAAATAGGTAGGTATGTTGGTTCAAGACTTGACTGAGTTTTTGCCAGGCACGTTTTGGCGAAAGATGTTGTGCTTTAAGATGGATACCGATTTCAACAACACTACGAATGATTTCCACTTTATCATAAGGTAAGTTATGTGGTTGTTGCAGACGCAATACAACTAATTCGGCTTGACGTTTTTCGGTACGTTCCTTGATATCTTGTCCTTTTTGTTTAATAACAGAAGCCTCTTTTAAAATAAATCCGCCTGCTGTAGCCATACCTGAAAATAGCAATGCTGAGGTAAAGTAAAGAGCCATACGCAATCTTCGGTAAAAAAAATAGCGTCTGTCAACAGTTTTGGCATAATGGTTTTTAGCAAATAAATCCGGTGATAGTTGAGTTGAAACGAAATTATGCAAATACCATCCTTCCACTTCATTTTTCCCCTCAAAGACAATTTTCCACCCTATTTTTTGTACCAAATCAAGATTATCTAGTATAAGTATATTCAACTCAGCTGGGGCTTTGCTAATGGATTGCTTTAAAACATCAAGCAAATGTGTATCCGTTAAAATAATGACCGATACTGGTTCCGTTCGTTTGGTTTCTGGCAATATCTGCGTATTATCTAAGAAGTGGTGGGTGGCAACAATTTGTTTTAAAACATAATTGGCATATTCTTGAGGATTTTTTGTATCTAGGGGAATCAAACGGCTGAATTGCAATTTTTGGTTAATAAAAAAACTTTGGCGTAATCCAGCGGGACTTAGCGAACTGATTTGTGGCGTATGTCCAACTAACAGTGTATAAGGTGCTTTCGGTAAATATTTAAGCAAACACTGACTTAATAATGGCATCGAATAAATGCCTACTAACGGTACTTTATAGCTCGCTATCAAATCTAACCAAGGTTGTAAGAATGAGGGATTGCTGAGTGCAGTAAATAACACTCTATCATCCCGTCGTCCTTCTGCTTCACGCCCCTGCACAACTCCATAATTGTAAATTGCATGTTCAAACATGCGTTTTCTTTTATGATTCATCAAATCACGGCGATCTTTACCCAACACATGAGGTATAAGTACTGTTTGATATTCTTCTTGGGTGGTATCAACTAACCAAGATATCGGTGTTTTGGGATCATGTTTTAAATAAGCGGCAAATTCGGCTTCACCATTGCTAATAGACTGAAAGCGTTGAATTTCTATTAAGGTTTTTCCTTGAGCCAGAAGTACTCGTAGTTCATAATCCGTTTGATAGATAATCCGTTTTTTCATTTTTATCTTTTATTCACATTTTTTTATTAAAGTCTAATCTTTACCCACAAGTAGTGGTTTATGGATAACGATTAGTTTTTAAAGAGAAAAATTCCACGAGACTGTCTTCTTCCTTTGTCAAATATACTCCAAATGTTCAGGATTTCAGATTTTATCTTGCTGGCATTATATTAGTCTATTGTTATAATCCGAAAACTTGAATGTTTGGAATATACCAACGGTTGATTTATTTTTCTCATTCAAGGATGCATACTATCGTGTTTATCTATACCGCCACTCACATCGACAATCACATCATAAATGGGTCCTAATACGGATAACACGACCCAACCCAGTATTAAGCCTAAAATAACAGTCATTACTGGTTCAACTAAGGTTTGAAGTTTATCAATAGACTCTCTTACTTGACGGTTATAAAAATAACTTACATTGGAGAGCGCGGAATCTAATTCACCTGTAGTTTCTCCAACTGTAACCATGCGTAATACTAATGGTGGAAATAAATGCACCCGTTCAAAACTCTCACTGATACTTGTGCCTTCTGCAATATATTCACTCACTTGTTGCAAAGCGCGTTCAATCACTAAGTTACCTGCCAGCGTTTTACTAATTTGAAGACTGTCTAGCACAGTGATACCCGAACCATATAATAAGGCGAAAAAAGTAGCAAAGCGTGCCAAAATCAATTTTTCCAAAATAGGCCCTATTATCCAAATCCGTAACTTTAAACGGTCAATAAATAGATGAAAACCAAAACTAATTCGCATAGCACCCTTGATAAGGAAAACAATCATGACAGGTATCATCAAAATCAAATACCAATAATTCATAAACACATCGGACACAGTAATCAAAATTTGGGTATGTAGTGGCAATTCTGCATTAACACTTTCAATAAAACTAATTAATTCTGGCACGAGAAACATCATTATAAAAAAAAGAACTCCCGTGATAACGATACCCATAAAAGCAGGATACATAAGGAGTTTTTTTGTTTTGGCAACCATTTCATCTTGCCATTTGAGGGTTTCTGTTAAATGTTCAAACACAATATTTAAATTACCAACTTCTTCACCTGTGTTAATTAAACTCACAAAGACTTGATCAAAAACCTCTGGAAAATCTGCCATCGCTTCAGATAGACGCGCTCCATTTTCTATATTTTCAATCAAACTCGACACAACTTCACGAAATCGAGATTGTGGTAGGCTATCACGTAAATCTCCCAAACCTTCTAATAAAGGTACTCCAGATCGCGTTAGATTTTCCATGTGAAAACAAAAGATAATTAATTCTTGGCGGGTGACTTTACCAACACGGAAATGACGAGATTTTTTAGTACGGTAGTGAATCAAATCCAAGCCCATACGTTCCAAACGCCCTTCCAAATCATTAATATTATTGGCACCTAATTGTCCTTCGACAATAACACCTTGATTGTCCATCGCTTTATAAAAAAATTGTTGAGACATTGTTTTTATATTGGGAATTAGGTAACTGATATTACGCACGGTGTTTTCAAATTTATTAAATTCTTTATGTTTCACATAAGGCTATTCACGTTTGACACCTTTGGTGTTAGTTTCAATACCGAGGGTATTAAGTATGAATAGCCACAGATAAAATCGGTGGAACTCAGAAGCACATAAGTTAATATACCGAAGCTTCCCCATCAGGGCGACGCTTAAAACGTTTATAACTCCATTGATATTGTGTTGGGCAATGTTGTATACATTGCTCAATTCCTTGATTAAGTTTCCTCACTGCCACTTCTTGATTTTTTGCTGCAATTTCTGCTGGTGCTGGCAAATAATGAATATGAAAGCCTAGCCCTCGTGGTAAACGCTCTGCATAACCAAAAAAAACACTTGCCCCACTTTTATGTGCTAAACGGGAAGGTAAAACAAGGCTATAAGCAGGAATACCAAAAAAAGGTACAAAAATACCCATACCCGCACTTGGGACTTGATCTGGTAATAATCCAGCAAATTGCTTTTGCTGCAAAGCTTGATATAAAGCGCGAACCCCAGACTTATCAGCAGGCACATAACGTCCACCAGTACGCTCACGAGCGGTATGAATTAAATCATGCAAATTCACTAATTTTGGTGGACGATACAAGCCTGTCGAAGAATAATGCAAACAGGTATATAATCCAATTATTTCCCACGAACCCAAATGTGGGGTGAGAACTAACACCCCCTTACCTCGTTGATAGGCTTTTTGTAACTCCGCCTCACCACTCACTTCACGCACTAATTTTAATACTTTTTCAGGAGTCCATAACCATAAAGCCCCCATTTCAATAAAGGTTTTACAGGTTTCAATCAAACTTTGTTTAATCAAGATTTCTTGATCTTCGTTTGATAAATGGGGAAAACATAAGCGGATATTGGTACGAGTCACTTGATTTATGCGTAATTTGTGCCACCGCGCTATTATTTTTCCTAACACTGTAGCAATACTATGTGCCGTGCGTAAAGGCAATAAAGCAAATAAGTATAACAGCCCTTTAATCAACAATGCTCGCATATTAGCTATTATCTTGTGGGGGTTTATTAAAACGTAATTGGGTAGTTCGTCCTATTTTTAGCAGTAACACTAACGGAAAAGCACCATGCATCACTAAATCAAAAATATCAATAGGGCGACTCAAAGTACCTTGAAACAACATTCGTATTTTTTCAACGAGATGTGGTTCAGGCATAAACGGAGCTAATCCTAAAGCGAGTGCCCCAACGACAAGAACTTCCCAGGGAATATTATCTAACCAACGCATATTTTGTTATTTCTCCGTAATTTTTTTCTTAGCGTAAATCTTTAAGAAAAACTAATGATGTTGTAAAAGTTAAAGTGTTAAAAAATCTGATTTCTCATTAAATGTATAAAAAAACCAAGCTTTTTCAAAACAATATTTTTGCCAATGTTAGAAATTGTTATTTCGGTAATGAGGGACAATTTCTCGAAACTTAAATTATTTGAAAAATAGTTTATAAATCAAATTAAGAAAAATTAAGAATAGATTATTAAGATTGCTATTTTTGGCAAGTAGTTTACAGTTTAGTTTTAGTTGTTAATTCTATTTTTTGAGATAATTGAAGGATATTCCAATTTTTCAGGGTAATTTTACCACAATTTAAAAAAAGAAATGAGGCTAAGTAAATACACATAAATTTCGTATCTTCTCAAAAAGTGTAGGTAAATTTGCCCAAACCTGACAGATTTTGGAAACCTGTCAGGTTTTTTCCGCAGAATTTAGGAAGATACGAAATTTCTTTTAATAAAGTGGGGAAGTCACGTTGGCGTTTGGCAAAGGGGAATTTTTTGAGTAAAATACTTTTGTTGAACTACTTAAGGGTGTGATTAAAAGTGCAGAGGCAAATCATCAAAAACATTAATAGAGGATCGTATTCAACAATGAATACCAAAATCAAAGTGCCATTCGTTGTGATCTTTTCAGATTCGTTGTACTCCCTTCATCTACTGCAAAGGCATCACAACTGTATGCCATACAGGACACCAATCAATATCAGACCAACTGCCTGCCATTGGATATCTATACCCTTGAGGATTATTGCAATAATTTGTAATAACATGTTTGGAACGGGACGGTTCAGTTAAATTTATATCTATAGAAGGAGTAGAGGCAGGTGCTGCAAGTTTTGCCTCATTGGCAAAAAAATCTTGTAATGGCATAACAACTGTATGCCATAAGGGACACCAATCCCTATCTGACCAACTCCCCGCCATGAGATATGTATATCCTTCTGGTTTTTGACAATAATCTGTAATAACACGCATAGAACGAAAGGGTTCCATTGCGTATGGTTGTATAACGCTCGCCATTGGGGGGGTAGGAAAGGGAGCCGCAGAATCTGACGACTCAGTCTCTTCTTTTGAATTATCTCCCCATTTTCTTTTCACTAAATTATAGATAAATGTCTTGTCTCCCAGCGTTGGTTCCACAAAAGGACTACTATGCATAACGATAGTAAAAGATTGTTCAGGCATATAATGAATAGTTTTTATTATCGTATCTTCCCCATTTTTTAATAATCGATTGACAAATTTATTAAAAAGTTTTTCTGACACAACACGATTATATTTTTCCTGATAATTATTAATAAATTTAAAGCTTTCCTCTCCCACCTTTGAAATATAATCTGTTTGCAAACGAGTCCTTGCCTCTGAAATATCTGGAAAACAATCAACCATATCATTTTCATCATTAGTGATTTCTTCAGCATAACTACCCATTGATAGTGTTATCATAGTAGGTACTATCACTAATCGACTGTATTTAATTAATTTTTTCATTTTTTATTGATAACCTCTCTCGACAACTTTCAGTTCAAAAATAGCAATAAAGTCACGTATTGGAGTCCTTTCGAGGTTTAAGTTTTTGCACGCAAAAACTTAAACCTCGAAACCTTTAGGTTTGGGCATTCCAAAGCTAAAGCGTTGGACTTCAATACTTGTTAACGATTTTCTTCAAAACCCACAAGTTCCATGGCAAATGGTGTTTCCTTTTCCATCAATAGGGTAAAATCCGCTTTGTATTCTGTCGTTGTACCCTGTTGACTAATGCAAGGGACATGCACATTACCATTGGCTGGATCATAAGTGACTTCACAGTCTTGTGTAGCTAATCTGATCCCGGCTGGCTCTGTAGAAGTCAGATTTAACTGCAATGAGGATGTGGTCGATGGATTTATTAAGGATAAAACCGCGTTGTGCTGACTGCCTCCTATGTTTATGCAGGGAATATCAAGAACTCCCGCGACAGAATCATAAGTGGCTGTGCAGAGATCGGAAAAATTTTTCGAGGAACGCGGTGAATACAAAGGCAATGCACAATAATCTGCATTCCACTGCCCATTGGTTGATTGGCATTCTGGTTCAGTGGCACACAAATTTGCATGGAAAGCATCGCACTGCGGTTCATTATCAAAGTGTATCACAGAGACATCTTCTCCAATCGCTGAGAGACGATTTGCTTTAATGGTGCTGTCAGCTATTGAAAAAACATAGTCATCCATAAAAATGGAACGCTTGACATAAGAATTAGATTGTATCCACCAACTATAACATATTCCTCTGCGATTTTCCTCTTTATTCTCTGGTGCAATATGAGGTACGCCGCCAAGCAATTCAAAACCCGTTTCTGTATTAACCTTGTAAACTAAAAGACCACCAAATGTCATCACATCTCCAAATCTTCCGCCTTGTCCTGTTGAATTTTGGCCTGCTTCACAAATGGTCATTGGGATTGCCAAAAGGCCTTTGGATCCAAAATAGTTGAAGGCAAGATGATTAGTGGCAGCTTCAGAAGTAGAACCACGTGTGCCAATGATTTCTTTGTGAATCAATAGAGGATTCGCCATGTCGGAGACATCAAAGATTTGTAACATGATGCCTTGAAACCAAGCAAAACGTCCTTGATCATCGGCATCATAGCCAATTGTTAACAAATGATTGTCATCAAGGCGATGCATGTAGGTTGAAAAGCCAGGAATTTTCAATTCACCGGCAATTGTTGGGTTGTAAGGATCTGAAAGATCGAATACAAACAAGGGATCCGTTTTCTTAAAAGTGACAACATACCCCTTATCTCCCATAAAGCGTGCTGAGCGTATATCTTCGGTTGGCGCAATATTATCAACTAACCCAGCGATAACGAGTGTATTCGATTTTTCCTCCAAAATAGAAATTGTGCTGTGCGTTGTTGGATCTGAAAGATGACCTGTTGTTGTGGCGATGCGGAAAAAACCGTTAAATTCATCCATAGAAAACTGATTGAGTACTCGACCTTTTACCACACCGCTACCTACATATTGGGAGGCTTGATTATCATTATCCAAACTGAATTTGTGGATTGTGCTGGCTTCTTCGATGTCAACATTATTAGGAAAGAACCAGGGCGTATATACTGTATTTCGTGAATGCTTAGCCGCCACATACAAAGCTGACTTTGATGCATAAACTGCCCCTGGTTTTCCAGTAATCGTTGTTGTATTAAGGGGCGATTCGCCATTGATATCTGTTGAGACAATAGACAGATAATTCATGCCGTCTTTTTGCTCAGATTGATAGAAATTTTCACAACTCTCAAAGAGCGCGTTGTTTTCTTGGGTAGCACCTTCGTTATAACGGACATCTTGCGCGGAAGGCAACCAGTCATTGATGTTTGTGGCTTGAATCAATTGACGATTTTCTTCTTTCAAGGTTTCAAATACCTCAGTGATTTTCTCAAAAGAAGGCACATCACCCTCTTCATAGCAAAACGGCTTACTCCACTCTTCATCAGGCCAAAACTTGAGTTCGGCAATCTGAGGTTCTGGAAAAATAACAACCGAATGCACAGCATTTCCAATGCGCCTTGCATTTAAGTAAGCCCCAGAAAAGCGCATTTCTCGAATAAGACGCGGTGCTGTCACCTCAGAGATATCGAGAATGGTGACTTTCATTTCACGGCCATCGCCCGTAAAATCACAATTATAGCCGTAAGTACATTCAGATGCTCCAAAATGTGAAGGATAATGGGCATAATTTTGCGTGAGGCGATCCAAAGATGAATAAATAAAGGCACGTTCCTCATGCACAAATAATTTCTTGGGGATTCCTTCGATGTCAAAAGCGGACACTTCAGAAGCATTTTCTGCTGGCCATGAATCCACAATTCTGAACTTGCCATTAGCCAGAATGTAGATATAAGCACCATCATTCTTAACAAAATCGGCTTCATCAACGCCTGTTACTTGCACGTTTGTCTCCGAATATTCTGTGGCACCGCTGGCGGTGTTGCTGTTGGCGGGTGCTGCAACAGGTGCAATACTAGCAACCGAGTCTGCAACATCACTATAGTAATACCCTCTACCACATAAACCCCACCGAATTGCATTATGAAAATTGGTATTCAACCGATTTTCCATCTTTTGTATCGCAGTTTCTTTCATTTTTGCGAGAAGGGATGGACAACTACCCATTGTCTCTAATGTAGCAGATGTTACGGCTTGTGCTTCTTCATGTTGTTCACTTTGCACTGGCATACTTAAGCAGGTTGTTGTGATAAGTATAGGCAACAAGCTTTGCAGTTTGTGTTTCATTTTTTTTCTCCTGTTTTAGGAATGCAAGACATACCTTGCTCCACGATTTGACAAATTAACAATTTAAAACCCCAATAAAAGGATATTGAACTTACTAATATATTGACGGACAAAATGTCAAAATTTGCCAAAAAAATATTTCGTTAGGAATTCAAAACGAATTTTTGCTTGCTGTAAAAAAATCGGTGATACGTAGATACGCACGGGGTCGTGCGTATCTACCTTGCAGTTTTACCCTGCCAACTCCCACGATGGTGCAACTCAGCCATAATCGCATTTAATACCACCCATTTTTTATGACACCATGTGGGGGCCAGTAAAATATCCGTTGAAGCGGTGGCCGTTACCCGATGATAGGTAATTTCGGGTGGTGTGCGTTCAATCATATCAGCCGCAATGGAAACATAATTCGCCATATCTAAAGGTTGATATAATCCTTGTTGCCATTGTTTAGCTAAAATCGTATGTTTGACAATATGCAAAGGATGCAATTTGAGTCCCTCAACTCCCAGTTCAAGGACACGCGCCAACGTTTCTAAGTTATGCCAACGTTCTTCTCCCGGTAAACCGATAATCAGATGAGTACATAGCGGAATACCGCGTTGTCGAGTGGCTTTTACTGCTTGTTGATATTCAGCAAAACCATGTCCACGATTAATTTTTGCTAACGTGTCATCAAAAGCAGATTGTAATCCCAATTCTAACCATACCTCATAACCCCGCTGCTGGTAACTCACCAGCAAATCTAACACTGCCTCTGAAATACAATCAGGGCGTGTTCCTACAGATAAACCAATCACATCTGGTTCAGCAACGGCTTCATTATAAAGAGTCGCTAAATATTCAATGTCAGCATAAGTATTGGTATATGCTTGAAAGTACGCAATAAAACATTGCGCCTTAGTACGTTTCGCAATCACTTGTCGTCCTTTAGCTAGTTGTGTGGCTATTGGCACAAGACAACGTGCATTAGGACTAAAAGATTTATTATTACAAAAAGTACACCCCCCACGTCCCTTAGTACCATCCCGATTAGGACAGGTAAAACCCGCATTAATTGTTAATTTATGTACTCGTTTACCGTAACGTTGTAATAAATCTTGACCAAAAGTAGTTACATAATTTGATAATACCATGTTATTATTTTATTCTATATTGAGCAGCGTTATAAATGTTTGGTAAGGACGCTGGAGCGTTGAAACAAGAAAAACAAGAAAAAATTACCGATACAACCACACCCGCATCAGTGAAATCAGTTTGTCAGTATCAATAGGTTTAGATAAATAGTCACTGGCTCCAGCTTGAATACACTTGGATTTATCGCCTTTCATTGCTTTTGCAGTGAGCGCAATAATAGGCAATTTTTGATAACAGGGTTGTTTTCTGATTTCTTGCATGGCTTCATAGCCGTCCATTTCTGGCATCATAATATCCATCAAAATGATGGCAATATTTTCATGTTTTTCCAATACTATGAGTCCTTCTTTGCCGTTTTGAGCCACAACCACTTCCATGTCTTTATCTTCTAGAACTGTTGCTAAGGCAAACACGTTTCGCATATCATCATCGACAATTAGCACTTTTTTGTCTTTGAGAATGGCTTCTTTGTCATGCACCATTCTGAGCATATTGCGTTTGTCATTTGATAATTTAGTTTCTAGCTGGTGGAGGAAGAGGGTGGCTTCGTCTAATAATCGTTCAGGTGATTTCACTGATTTGACGGGTAAACGTTCTGCACATTGTAGCAATAAGGCTTCCTCTGACGCGGTTAAGTCACGAACTGCATAAATAATCAGGGGCGTTTGGCATGAGCTTTTTTCTTGTTGCATCTGTTCAAGCAATTTGATGCCGGAACCTTGTTCTATATCCATATCCAAAATAACACAATCAAACGAGGCCACTTTAAGATGTTGTAATACGGTGGCTGTTGTCATTGCTAACGTGGTTTGGATATTTTCACCACTCACTAATTCCATGATTTGTTGTTGATGTGGTTCAGAATCAACTGCCAATAATAGTGTTTTTACGGTGTTAGTGAGAAACTGTTCTATTTTCTTAAAGGCATTTCCCAATTGTTCCATACTCACCGGTTTATGCAAAAAACCAATAGCTCCCATTCTTGTTGCCATTAAACTTTGATCAGAGGCTGAGATAAAATGTACGGGAATATGCCGAGTATCTGGGTTATCCTTAAGTTTATCCATGACTGTCCACCCATCTAATTGCGGCAGATTTACATCAAGGATGATAGCATTGGGTTTATATTCTTCAGCCAATTGTAAGCCAGTGCGACCATTTTCGGCAATGAGGCATTTGAAATTTTGTTCACGCGCCAGTTCTGCGAGAATTTTTGAAAATTTACCATCATCTTCAACGATTAAAAGGGACTTATCTCCGGGTTTTAATATGTTTCTGTCGTCATTAGCAATTTCTTCAGACGAATCGCTTGAAGATTCAATGTTTGTAGATTGCGGAATTGATGCTTTAGCCGGAATAACGGTGCTATTTTCTAAAAAATTAGCTTTCTTGGATTGGGGAGTGGATACTTTCTCAGAAATGGTTTCAGGTAAATATAGTGTAAAAGTACTGCCTTCGCCTTCAATACTAGATAATTGTATATCGCCTCCCAACAGTTGCGCTAATTGGCGGGAGATAGATAAGCCTAACCCAGTGCCACCATAGCGGCGACTGGTAGTACCATCGGCTTGTTGAAAGGCATTGAAAATAAGTTGTTGTTTATCTTTAGTAATACCAATGCCTGTATCGGTAACGCTGATTGCAAGAAAAGAAATTTCCTCACCTTGATAAGTGCCAACAGATTGGGAAGATTTATCTATCATTAATTTGACTTCCCCTTCGCTGGTAAACTTGAAGGCATTAGATAATAAGTTATTAATGATTTGTTGTAGCCTTTGTGCATCAGTGTGAAGAACAGATGGTAAATCCTTGGTAATCATAGTGCGGAAAGTCAACCCCTTTCCTTCTGCGACAGGACGAAATTTGTGTTCCATTGATTCTATTAAATCAGGCAACGATAACTCTTCAATCTGAATTTCCATTTTACCCGCTTCAACTTTGGATAAATCCAGAATGTCATTAATGAGTTTTAGCAAATCGGAACCGGCACTGTATATTGTGTTGGCATATTCTACTTGTTTGTCGCTTAAGTTGCCGTCTTTGTTTTTACTCAACAATTGAGAGAGAATTAGCAAACTATTTAACGGGGTACGTAATTCATGCGACATATTCGCCAGAAATTCTGACTTATACTGACTTGCCATTTCTAATTCTTGGATTTTGACTTCCAAAGTTTGCTGAGTTTTTTCCAACGTCAGATTTTTATGTTGGCTTTCCTGTTTTTGTTGTTCTAAGTCCTTAGAACGTTCTTCAAGTGCGTCATTAGTTTGTCGCAATTCCTCTTGCTGAGTTTGCAATTCTTCCGATTGACTTTGTAATTCTTCATTTCGCTGTTGAAGTTCACCTTGTTTATTTTGTAATTCTTCTCGTTGACTTTGCAACTCTTCATTAATTTTTTGCATTTCCTCTTGTTGACTTTGCAACATAGTGGTTTGCTGATGGCTTTGTTCCAATAATTCTTGCATTCGAGTACGGGATTCAGCAGTATTTACCGCTATCCCAATATTTAACATCATCTGTTCGAGAAATGCTTGTTGATTGCTTGTCAATGTTTTGGAGACACCGATTTCAACGATACCTTTCACTGCATTTTCATACAAAAACGGCAGTAATAATATATGATGCGGTAAAGCATCACCTAAACCAGAGCGAATAATAGGGACACATTCTTCCGGCGTTTGAATAAAAGAAATTGTTTTCTGTTTGAGGGCGGCTTCCCCAACCAAACCTTCACCTAACAAAAATTGTTTTGGTCGTTTTTCATTCGGCGTATAAGCATAACTAGCAATCAACTTTAAAAAAGGCGTGGCATTAGAGTTTTGAAGCAAATAAAATAGTCCAACCTGAGCTTCTATGTATGTGACTAAAAAAGAAATAATATTTTTTGTCAATACCACAATATCTTGCTCACCTCTCATTAGTTCATTTAACTGCGTTTGTCCTGTTTTAAACCAATCTTGAGTGATATTTTTAGTGGTGACTTCTGCAAGTTTAGTGGTTGCTGTTTCTAATGATTCTTTGATTTTGACAAAATCGCCCCGATAAATATCTTGAGGCATCACCTGCTTTGATTCTTCTGCTAATCCTTGAGAAACAAGGACAATGTCTTCAATCACTTCTTTAAAATAATGAGACAATTCACTAAAAGCCCGCCCAATATCTCCAATTTCATCTTGATAAACGGTTATTTTAGCTATTTTGGCTGAATCAATTTCAGTTAATGCAATATTTCCGACAGACAGTAATTTAGCTGCTTGGACAATGAGAATTAAAGGCTTACTGATTAAATTTGCCAAAAAAATAGCGAGCCATAAGCCAATGATGATTGCCACAATACTGGCACTGATGACTGTAAATATTGTGGTTTGAGCGGCACGTTGTAAATTGGCTTGCGTTCTGTTTTCATGTAATAATGCTGTTGCCGCAATTTGTTCTAATAGCGGTTCAAGACGCTTAACGGCAATGCGATAGGCTTTCATAAGATTTTCTATCTGTCTACCCGTTTTAACTAATTGAGCAAATTGGCTTTGATATTGATTGATTAGCATTGTTAATTGTTCTTTTTCTGACGGCGTTAAATCACTTGTTGCTACATTTTTCTTAAATTGAGAAACTGATTCGTGTAAACGAGTAACATATTTGTCTTCATTGCGTAATAAATAATCTTTTTCAAAGCGACGCATTGTCAAAAGATTAATGGTTAATGAGTCAAGATTTTTCGCAGTGATTGCTTCTTCGACTGTATGAACATGCCTCCTAAATTGCCCTTCTAATCCCGTATTTTTATGACCTCGCTTTTCAAGTAAATCCACGATTGAAAGAAAAGTTGTCTGGTATTCGTCAATAGTCTGATCAACGGTTTTCGTTATACCAATATGCTCTTCGTTATCAGTGGTATGATCGTCAGTTTTTATTGTGGCAGAACGTTCTTCTTCTGTTTCTAATTTTCTGATTTCAACCATATACTTATGAATAGAGGCGATGTAAGCTTGTACTTGATTGACATATTCAGTGCGGGCTTTTTCAAAACCAAGTTGTTTGTAGCGCAACAAATATTCTTTCTCACTGCGTTCTGCCATAATCAATGCACTATGACTTTCCCGCCCCAATTTAGCAATTTGCCCATCAACTTTAATGAGATATGTAATCACAGTTTGAATATAGTTTTGGCTAACCAGCGTAATAACACTCACAATCAGTGTCAGACTAATCATCACCAAAAAAGCGATGAGTAGTTTGTTTCGTATTTTGAAATTGTTAAACCAATGGAACATTTAAAAGTTACTCCTTCAGATAGCAATAATGTCTCTCGTTCCAACGCTCCAGCGTTGGAATGCCTATTGTGACATTCCAGCGTCACGAATCTCATGCTTTGGAATTGAAACCTGAAAAGACTTCTTTGAAAAGGACGCTGGATCGTCCTGAACTGTGTCCCAACGCTGGAGCGTTGGAACAAGAAAAACAAGAAAATTACCGGTACAACCACACCCGCATCAGCGAAATCAATTTATCGGTATCAACTGGTTTAGACAAATAATCATTGGCTCCCGCTTGAATGCACTTGGATTTATCTCCCTTCATTGCTTTTGCAGTGAGTGCAATAATAGGCAATTTATGGTAACGCCGCTGTTTTCGGATTTCTTGCATGGCTTCATAGCCGTCCATCTCTGGCATCATAATATCCATCAAGATAATAACAATATCTTCATGTTTTTCTAACATGGCAAGTCCTTCCTTACCGTTTTGTGCAACAACCACCTCCATGTCTTTGTCTTCTAATACGGTTGCTAAGGCAAACACGTTTCGCATATCATCATCGACAATCAGCACTTTTTTATCTTTGAGGATGGCTTCCTTGTCGTGAACCATTTTTAACATGTTGCGTTTTTCTTTAGGTAATTTACTTTCTAATTGATGGAGAAAAAGGGTGGCTTCATCTAATAATCTTTCTGGCGATTTGACGGATTTGATAGGCAAACGCTCTGCACATTGTAATAATAAAGCTTCCTCAGCAGGCGTTAAATCGCGGTTTGTGTAGATAATCAAGGGGGTTTGGCATAATCCTTCAAATTCGTCCATTTTTCCAAGGAGTTGCTTACCTGCTCCTTGTTCTATTTCCATGTCAAGAATAATGCAATCAAACAGGATTTTTTTAAGATGTTGGAGAGCAGAATCCATTGTGATGGCAATTGTCACTTCAACATCACCATTGTTGACTAATTCTAAAATCTGTTGCTGATGTGGTTCAGAATCGACAATCACCAGGAGATTTTTGACAGTTTGATTCATAAATTGCTCTATTTTCTTAAATGCTTCCCCGATTTGCTCAATATTGACTGGTTTACGAAGAAAACCAATTGCACCCATTTTTTTCGCCATCAAACCTTGATCGGAAGCAGAAATAAAATGTACGGGAATATGTCGCGTGTCAGGGTTATCTTTGAGTTTATCCATAACTGTCCAACCATCCAGTTGTGGTAAACCGGCATCAAGGATAATGGCATTGGGTTGGTATTCTTCTGCAAGATGTAAGCCGACACGACCATTTTCCGCCAAAAGACATTTAAAGTGTTGTTCTCGTGCAAGTTCCATAAGAATCGTGGAAAACTTGCGATCATCTTCTATAATTAAGAGGGGCTTATCTTCGGGTTTAAGCGTGTTTCTGTCATCAATCACTTCTTCTTCGGATAAACTATCTAAAGGTTCTATTTCAGTCGATTGTGGCGTAAGCACTTCGGGAGAAACCACAAAATCATCGTTTATAAGTTTGGGTTCTGTCTGTTGAGGAATGGATGTTTCAGCAGAAGTAGATAAGTTTTCTAGGATATATAAGGTAAATGTACTCCCTTTGTCTTCAATACTAGACACTTGAATGTCGCCGCCAAGCAATTGGGCTAATTGGCGAGAAATGGAAAGCCCTAATCCTGTTCCCCCATAACGACGGCTGGTTGTGCCATCAACTTGTTGGAAGGCATCAAAGATAAGTTTTTGTTTATGATTAGGTATACCAATGCCAGAATCGGTAACGCTTATTGCAATCGTTTTTGTGGCATTCAAACCAATGAGAGAAATTTCTTTACGAGAAGGACGTTGTATCGTTAGTTTAACTTCTCCTTCACTGGTAAATTTGAAAGCATTGGATAACAAGTTATTAATGATTTGCTTAAGTCGTTGAGAATCTGTGTGAATGACTATCTGTAAATCTTTGGCAATAATTGTGCGAAAGTCCAAACCTTTGTTTAAAGCAACTGGTGAGAATTTATGTTCCATCGCTTCTACCAAATCAGGTAAAGAAACTTCTTCAGTATTAATATCCATTTTGCCTGCTTCAACTTTAGATAAATCTAAAATATCGTTAATCAGCTTTAGCAAATCGGAACCGGCATCGTGAATGGTATGGGCATATTCCACTTGTTTATCACTTAAATTACCTTCCTTGTTTTCATTTAATAGCTGTGAAAGAATCAATAAACTATTTAAGGGAGTACGTAATTCATGCGACATATTTGCCAAAAATTCTGATTTATATTGGCTTGCCAGTTCTAATTCTTGGACTTTAAATTCCAAAGCATGTTGGGTTTTTTCTAATGCAAGATTATTGTGTTGCACTTCCTGTTTTTGTCGTTCTAAGTCTTTAGAGCGTTCTTCCAGTGCCTCATTGGTTTGTCGCAATTCTTCTTGTTGAGTTTGTAATTCTTCAGATTGGGTTTGTAACTCTTCGGATTGATTTTGTAATTCCTCATTTTGATTTTGAAGTTCTTCCTGTTTGTGTTTTAATTCTTCTCGTTGATTTTGCAACTCTTCATTAATTTGTTGCATTTCTTCTTGTTGGCTTTGAAGTTCTTCAGATTGTGTTTGTAATTCTTCGGTTTGTTGTTGGCTTTGTTCCAACAATTCTTGCATCTTGGATCGCGATTCAGCCGTATTAATAGCGATACCAATATTTGGAAGTGCTTGATCTAAAAAGTCTTGTTGATTTTTTGTCAGTTCAAGGGAGGAACCGATTTCAATAATACCCTTGACAGTATTTTCATATAAAAGTGGCATGATGAGAATATAACGAGGCACGGCTTTTGCTAAACCCGATTGAACAATTTGGGTATATTCTTCTTGGGTGTGTGTGCGAGAAAGTGTTTTGCCTTCTAAAGCCACTTGCCCTACTAATCCTTCACCTATTTCAAAGCGATTAGGTATATTTTTATCAGCAGTATAGGCATAACTGGCTACGATTTTTAAATAGAATTTTTCTGCCTGTTTATCTTTTTGCAGATAATATTTTTGTTCATGCTTTTTCTCATTTTGCAATAGATAAAATAATCCAACCTGGGCATCAACATAAGTTGTCAAGAATGTTATGATATGCTTGGCAAGCATCACCTTATGTTGCTCGCCACTCATGACATCATTCAATTGTGCCAGTCCTGTTTTAAGCCAATCTTCCGTGGTCGTTTTTTTGGTGGCTTCTAATAGTTTAACGGAAGCCGTTTTGAGTGCAGTTTTAAGTTGTGCAAAATCCCCTCGATATTCCCCTTCAGGTGTAACATCAAGATTACCTTCTGCTAGTCCCTGAGAAACACGAATAATATCCCCAACGACTCTTTGTAAATCGGGTAAAGCTGTTTCTAAAGCATTTTTAACTTGAACAAAATCACCTTGATACTCAATTTGAGGCTGAACATGTAAATTGCCTTTTGCTAATCCTTGAGAAACTTGAACAATATCGCCAACGACTAATCGTAAATCAGATAAAGCCTGACTTAATGCATTTTTGATCTGAATAAAATCGCCTTTATATTCTGCTTGAGGAATAACCTGTAGATCACCTTTAGCAAGTCCATTGGAAACAGAAACAATATCTTCAACTTGTTGCTGTAAATCGGGTGACGTTGTTTCTAAGGCGTTTTTAATTTGGGTAAAATCCCCCTGGTATTTCGCTTCGGGCATCACGCGCAAATTACCCGCTGCTAATCCCTGAGAAACGCGGACTATATCTTGAATAACTAATAGTAAATCAGAGGAAGCCGCTCCTAAAGCGTTTTTGATTTGGACGAAATCGCCTTTATATTCTGCTTTGGGGGCAATACGCAAATTTCCATCCGCTAATCCTTGAGAAACAAAGACAATATCTTCGATGATTTCTTTAAAGTAATTTGCTACTGCATCAAAAGCCCGCCCAATGTCACCGATTTCATCTTTTCGTTGGGTGATTTTTGCTATTTCTAGCTGATTGACTCCTGTTAATGCCATGTCACCAACAACCATTCGTTGACTCCCCTTAACTAACAAGTTTAAAGGAATGCTAATAGAGCGAGCCAGGAAAATGCTGATTCCTAATCCAAAAAATATTGCAATTAATATCACAATAAACAATGTATAATTCATTTCGGTTAAAATCAATATAATGTCATTGGTTTCCGTGATAACATTTTGTTTTGCGTGAGTCGCCAATTTTTCCATAATATTTTCCAGTGGAAGCAATATATCATGTTCTAAGCGTGTGAGAGTTGCTAAAGCTTCTTTTTTGGTTTGAGGGTTATATTTACGGAAAATTTCCTCAACACTATTTTTGACTTGCGTATAAAGAGAAAAGATTTTTTTGAGTGCTGCTATTTTTTCTGATTTATGTTTTAAGGCATTGAGTTGATTAAAAGCGGCTTCAAATTCAGTGGCGTGAGCCATAAAATTTGCCTTTTCTTTCATCTCTCCCGCAACATATCCGGCAATATTTGCCATCAAGTCTCCCGTTTTTTCCACTAACACAAAATAAAAATCAACCTTCGGCAAGTGATGTGTCACAATTTCTTTGGCATCTGTAGCAACTCTTATTTCTTGCAATTCTGCTTTCGCTGATTTTTCTAATTGTTTTTTTAAAGCTTCACCATATTGATGCTCAATTAAAGAAAGTTGTTGTTTTACCCATTGTTCAATTGACGGATCGTATTGATTGAAAATCTCTTTTTCAACGGTATTCGCATAATCCAAAAAAAGGCTTTCGACTTTAGGCATCATTTTGGCTTGTTCCGATCCTGTTTCTAACCGTTCTAATTCTTCAAAAAATGTCAAAAACGCTTGGCGGTTTGTCTCAAAATTCTGTTTTTTCTTAATTTGTCCAGTGATGTATTCGAGTACATCAATATCCATTTTTTCTACCTTATCACGTAAGGAGAAAGATAAAATAGCACTTGGTAAATCGTGTTGACTGACTGTAGTAGCATCCCAAAATACATGGCTACCAAGTTTAAAAAAAATTACGCCCACTACAATAAACATCAGCAGCAAAAAGGCAAAACCCGCCGCCAGTTTTCGTCCAATTGTTATTCTCATTTTTTATGATTACCTTTGTTAGCAAATGATTCTTCTCGTTCCAACGCTCCAGCGTGATCGTCACTTCGTTCCGTTACTCCGTTTGGAATGCATTCCGTGACGCTCCAGCGTCACTCTTTATAAAAAAAATCTTAATAACTGATGTTACGCAGATGGCTTCCAAACTGGAGTGCAAAATTCATTTTGCAAACTAGAGTGCAACTCCTTGCAAAATAAATTTTGCACTCCTTTATTCACTTTTGGAAGTGCAGTGCGTAACATC
>JAUCGK010000233.1 GCA_030378085.1 Candidatus Parabeggiatoa sp. HSG14 | reverse complement strand
TTAGTTGTCGAAGTTATTTTATACACGTTCCTAACATCAGTCACTATATTATTAGTTTATCAAAAATAGTACAATATCTCGCAATTTCGCAAATATTTATAGATTAAATAAGTTAAAAAAATGGATTGGTAAGATTTTTTTAATTAACCTATTGACGTATATCATCATTGAGTGTTCAAATAGACATGCTTTTTATATTTTAATTCAGAGGTAAATAAACATGCGCTATTTAACAGTGTTATCCATTGTATTTACTCTATTTTTTGGAAATGTTATGCCAGAGATAGTTCAAGCGGATCAGATAAAAGTGAACGCAGCTTTAGCCACTCCCGTCTTATTGGCTGATAAAAAACAGACGGTTTATCTACGAGTGGGATTGACAGGATTTCTTCTTGAAAAAGAAAAGGTGGCTCCCGTTAATGTCGGGTTAGTCATTGATAAATCAGGCTCTATGCAAGGTGAGAAAATTCGTCGTGCTAAGGATGCGGCTATTATGGCGGTTGAGCGATTACGTAACAGCGATATTCTTTCAGTAGTCACTTATGATCATCATGCTAAAGTTCTCTTACCAGCAACTAAAGCCCAAGACAACGAGACAATCATTAATGCCATTAACAAATTAACGGCGGGAGGACAAACAGCCTTATTTGATGGCATGGAAAAGGGTGCAAAGGAAGTACGTAAGTTTTTGGACAGAAAACGGGTTAATCGAATCGTCTTAGTTTCTGACGGATTAGCTAATGTAGGTCCTAGTAGCCCTGAAGAGTTAGGTGTATTAGGTACTTCTTTGGGTAAAGAAAATATGACCGTCACCACGATTGGATTAGGGTTGGGCTATAATGAAGACTTGATGGCGCAATTAGCGAAAAAAAGTGATGGTAATCATGCTTTTGCAGAAAACGGTAAGGATTTAATCCGCTTTTTTAACCATGAATTTGGTGACATACTATCTGTCGTGGCTCAAGAAGTGAACGTGACAATTATTGCTGTAAACGGGGTTCGCCCAGTGCGCGTTTTGGGTAGAGGGGCTGACATTGAAGATGGACAAGTGTTGGTAAAACTCAACCAACTTTACAGCGAGCAGGAAAAATATGTACTGGTAGAGTTAGAAGTGCCTCCCAGTAAAATCAATAAAGAACGTGTAATTGCCGGCGTAGCTGTCGTCTACCGTAATATGGGTACCGATACCAGTGAGCGTCTAAGCAGCACAATTTCAGCCACTTTTACGGATTCACCACAAATCGTAAAGGAAAAAACCAACGCAACGGTAATGACAGCCGCAATAGAACAACTGGCTGTGGAAAAAAATAAACTGGCTGTAAAACTGCGTGATGAAGGCAAAGTAAAAGAAGCTAAAGAAGTTTTATTGGACAATGCCACTTTTTTGGCAGAAGAAGCCGCCAAATATGATTCAGAAAAATTGGAAGAACTCCAAGAACTCAACCTTGAGGATGCTGAAAATTTGGATGAAGATAATTGGGCAAAACAACGCAAATCCATGCGGCGGGAACAACACAAGTCAGAAACCCAGCAAATGTATTGATTTTTTTCTTGCTGTAAAAAAATCTGTGATACGTAGAAACGCACAGCCGTGCGTCTCTACTCCAAATACAATCGTTAAGTATTTCTAAAAAATGTCTAGTTATAAATTACCAGAAATTCGCACCAAAATTGATCAATTAGATGAACACATTCAAGAACTCATCACTCAACGTGCCCATTTAGCGGGAGACGTGGCACGCGCTAAAAGTACTGAAGAGAAAACCCCTAGTTTTTATCGCCCTGAACGTGAAGCAGAAGTTTTGCGTAATGTTATGGTACGCAATAAAGGCCCTTTGCCAGATGAAACCTTTACGCGAATTTTTCGAGAGATTATGTCGAGTTGTTTGGCTTTGCAAAACCCACTTAAAATCGCTTTTTTAGGTCCTGAAGGTACTTATACACAAGCTGCTGCGTGTAAACAATTTGGACATGCCGCACAAAATATACCACTGCAAACGATTGGTGAAGTATTTCGTGAAGTTGAAGCGGGTACGGCACAGTATGGTGTGGTGCCGGTAGAAAATTCCACCGAAGGCGGAGTCAACCAAACTTTAGACTGTTTTATAAAAACACCTTTAAAAATTTGTGGTGAAATTGACTTGCCTGTTCATCATCATCTGCTCTCGAAAGTCACTGAATTGGCAAAAATTAAACGAATCTATTCCCATCAACAATCCTTTGCACAATGTTATAAATGGCTAGACAGTCATTTGCCGTCAATAGAACGTATTACTGTCAACAGTAACGCAGAAGCCGCTCAACGTGCAGCGAATGAATCGGGAGCGGCAGCCATTGCGGGACAAATAGCCGCTGAGATTTATCAATTACAGATAATGGCTTCTTGTATTGAAGATGAGGTTAATAACACTACCCGTTTTGCAGTTTTAGGACAACAAGATGTGCCTTCAACAGGTAATGATAAAACTTCATTATTATTAGCAAGTCCTAACAAACCTGGTGCGTTATACCATTTGCTTGAACCTTTCGCTGAAAACAACGTCAGTATGACACGCATTGAATCGCGTCCTTCGCGGCAAAGTATCTGGGAATATGTTTTTTTCGTTGATGTCGAAGGACATATCAAAGATGCTCCCATTGTTAAATCCCTACAAACTTTAGAAAACCATACCTCCTTAATCAAACATCTTGGCTCTTATCCACGCGCTATACCTTAATTAAGTGAAAAGTGAAAAGTGAAAAGTGAAAAATTGACAGTTAATACGGGTTGTGATTTTTTTCAACTTGCAACTCTAGGGGTGCAAGGATTACAACCTTACCAACCGGGCAAACCTATTGAAGAATTAGAACGTGAATATGGGATAAAAAATGTCATCAAACTGGCTTCCAATGAAAATCCTTTAGGTATCAGTCCACGGGTATTTGAAGCGGTACAAGCCAATTTAAAAGATATCGCTCGCTATCCAGATGGGAATGGTTTTGCGCTTAAAAAAGCTTTAGCCCAAAAGCATAGCGTAGAAATGGATATGATTACTTTAGGTAATGGCTCTAATGATGTGCTTGAATTGATTGCCCGCGCCTTTGTCACGCCAGAACATTCTGTCGTTTTTTCTGAACATGCTTTTGCCGTCTATCCACTCGTTACTCAAGCAATTAGTGCAAAAGCTATTGTGACTCCTGCCAAAAATTGGGGACATGATTTAACCGCGATGCAAGCGGCTATTTGTGAAGATACTCGTTTAATATTTATAGCAAATCCTAACAATCCTACGGGTACTTGGGTTGACAGAACTTCACTTAAGGCTTTTTTAAACGTTGTACCTAAAGATGTGATTGTCGTTATTGATGAAGCTTATTATGAATATGCGATTGAAAATCCTGATTATCCTGACAGCTTAGAATGGTTGTCTGATTATCCTAATTTGGTAACAGTTCGCACTTTTTCTAAGGCTTATGGTTTGGCGGGGTTAAGGGTGGGTTACTCGATTTCTCATCCTGATGTGGCTAATTTACTCAATCGAGTAAGACAGCCTTTTAATGTTAATAATATCGCACTCATTGCTGCTACAACTGCTCTCACCGACAATGAATACCTTGAAAAAAGTATCGCTTTAAATCGTGAAGGGATGCAACAACTGACTCAAGTTTTTGATGAGATGAAATTACAATATATTGATTCAGTTTGTAATTTTGTGAGTGTTGAAGTTGGTGACGGCGCAGCAGTTTATGAATCTTTGCTATGCGAAGGTATTATTGTGCGCCCAATTGGTGGTGGTTATAAAATGCCACAACATCTACGTGTGTCGATTGGCACAAAAGCGGAAAATGAGCAGTTTATTAAAGCATTGCGTAAAGTATTAAATCATTAACTGAGCGAAAAGAATAGTAACAAAGATGTTGTTTCGCGGGGGGGAGTGAAGCATATTTCCCAAAACTCCAAACCATGCAGAACGAATTTCCCAAAACAACATGCTACTAAAAGCTTCTGATAAGATATTGTTGGGCCTGGTTCATGATTAAACCAATCAAAATCAAGTACTTTGACCTTGGTAGTCCTGCATAAAGTAGTGGTGTATAATACTAAGACAAACTTTACTAAAATAAAGAATAGCAATGAATTGTCCAACTTGTCAATAAATATAATAAAAAAATGGTAGTATTTATAATGGAAATCAAAAATATGCCTGTAAAAACTGTAATAGGCAGTTTGTTTTGGAACCTGAAAACTGTATTTCTCAAAAAAAAAGATTTGGTAGTCCTGAACAAAGTAGTGATAAATTCCATAAGAGATTAATTTTGTTATTGTTTTAAACTGCCACCACTACTTTATGTAGGACTACCAACAAATCGAACGAATGATTAAGCGAGCTTTAGATTAATGAATGATTGAAGAATGAGAACCCATTTATCCTTTAGTTTTCCACTTTAGCAAAAGAAAGGTTAGGAAAAATTTGAAAAATTATTTACAGCAAGTGTTTTTTTACTTGGTTTCTCTCTTTCCATTACTATGGAACGAAGATTTTATAAAATCCCAAACTAAGGATTTAATAATGTCCACGTTTAAACCTGACAGGTTTTGAAAACCTGTCAGGTTTGGTTCAAGCGTTTTTTCAGTTATTAAATCCTTATTCCTATTGAACTTTTTTAAAGATATGTATAAATTAACCTTATTTTTTTATCTGATTTTTTTAACCACCTTTTTAACAGATGCCTCTTTTGCAGAATCAAACCAATCCTCCCTTCAAAAATCAAATCAAGATTTTGACTACAAAGCCGCTCTTCAATACAGTCAGGATAGTATTGGCAAAACAATCGGCGATTATACATTCATAGACATTACTGGAAAAACGATTCCTTTAACTGAATTTCGCGGAAAACCATTAGTAATAAGCCTTATATATACCAGTTGTTATCATACATGTCCCATGACAACTCAACATTTAGCCCGTGTTGTAGAGATAGCCCAAAATGCACTGGGTGTTGATAGTTTTTCCGTTGCCACCATCGGTTTTGACACTCTCCATGATACACCTGACGCAATGCGTTATTTTGCAACCAAGCAGGACATTACGCTTGATAATTGGTATTTTTTTAGTGCGAATAACGACACCATTAAATCACTGATTAAGGATTTGGGATTTATTTTTTTTCCTTCACCACGAGGCTATGATCACGTTGTTCAAGCAACTGTGATCGATGCAAATGGTGAAATTTACCAACAAGTGTATGGTGAAGTATTCAACACACCACTTCTTGTAGAGCCACTCAAACAATTAGTGCTAGGACAATCTAAGCCAGAACAACCCTTTTTAGAAGATTTAATCAGCAGAGTTCGCTTTTTTTGCACAACTTACGACCCAAATAGTGACGCTTATCACTTTGACTATTCAATCTTTGTTGGTTTATTCATTGGTGCTTCTATTATTTTGTTAACTCTCTTTTTTCTTGCGCGAGAAATTTGGCGTAAGGGAGTTTTCAAAAGAAAATAGGTACTACAATATTCTTAACTGATGTTACGCACAATGTTTCCGAGTTCCTTATGTTTCATACGTTTTACTCCGTTGGGGTGAATTTCAACCCCGAAGAGGTTAAATATGAATAGCCACCGATAAAATCGGTGGAACTTAGAAGCACCTTGCGTAACATTAGTTGTTAAGTAATCAGTATAAATATCAAGTAAATTATTCATTATCTTAAAATTTTTGGATTGGGATTTTTATATTTTAACACATTTTTAGAAACACAGTGCGTAACATCAGTTATTTAAGAAAATTTTACGTGTTAGTTTGCCGCAAGGTATTGGTGATTTTGCGGCGGTACTATCATGGGTAGGGTTTGTACTCATTATTGGTAAATTAGGACAATTTCTTCTCGCTGCTAACAATATTGGTATGCAAGTTGCCCATCTATTATTTTTGCCAGGTGTTGCCGTAGGTACTGCGGCTTCTTATATGGGTCGTTTTTTGGAAGTAAACCAACCTAATATTGCACGGAAAGCGGTTTATCGTACTTTAATTTTAGGAATCACTTACATGGGTGTATTGGGCATTCCTTTATGGTTTTTTGGAGAATCTATTGCCCAATAGTTTACCACAGACGAAACAGTTATCTATCAGGCAGGGCTTATAGTTTAAAGTCATGGCTTTATATCAAGTATTCAATGGAATAGATATAATTACGCGCTCAGCAGGAGGTGCTGGAGATACCCTGGTTCCCACCCTTTTTCTGATAGGTTCTATGGTTATAGTCATGTTTCCGTTAGCTCTCATATTTTCGCAACAAATAACACCAGGTTTGGTAGGTACTCATCTATAGTTTTTCACATAAATAATTTCACACACCAAACCTGACAGGTTTTAGAAACCTGTCTTCGAGGTTAAAGTTTTTGCGCGCAAAAACTTTAACCTCGAAGGTTTTTTGAAGTTATTTTTCTAAATGTCTATAGCTTCCAAACTTTCGTTTCAAATTCATTTTGCCAACGAGAGTGCAACTCGCAAAATAAATTTTGCCTGATTGTAACAGATTTTGGGGACACCCCCCTAACCCCCCGTACACGGGTGGAACCAAACATCATTCGACACTTTACTTTTTCTATTTTGGGACTTCCCCCTGTGTACGAGGGGTTAGGGGGGTGTCCCCAAAATTCGTTATAATCAGAATTTTGCACTCAGATATTCACTTTTGGAAGTGCAGTGCGTAACATCAGTTAAATAAGATAATTTTTTTACAGAGAAATATTAATGAGTTCAAAAACAAACAAGAAAAATTTACCTAAAATTAACGTTTCACCTGTTCAAACACTAGCAACTGTTGCAGAAGCCAAAAAGGTGCTTGACGATACCTATCAATCAGATAAACTAAAAACTAATGAAGAGAGAATGGAGAATAGTGGCCAACAATATTCAAAAAAGATAAATCAGCCAAATGCTTATTATGAGATATTAGGAATTAATCGGGAAGCAACTCATGAAGAAATTAAGGAAGCTATTCCCAAGAAGATGGGTGAGATAATGGAGGCTTTTCGGATTTTATCTAATCCAGATAAACGAAAATCTTATGATTTTGAAACAAAATTTGATGAGCAACCCCAAATAATTGAACAAGCAAAGGCTGATAAAAATCAGCTAAACTTGAAAATGTCGCCTTACGATAACACTTCACCAAAAGGAAATGTCTTTGAACTGGCAAGACGCGATACACGTTTAGTTGCTCATTTAGTGGATAGTATTATTCTTATTTTTCCAATTTTTTTCTTATCTTTAACGTTACCCATTTTTATTGAAGGCGCAGCTAAACAAAATGAGGATATTATGATAGGGTGGGCTTTATTATTTTTAGGTGTTATCTTATTTTATATCACCCTCATTATAATCGACACTGTTTTGGTGTATCAAAACGGGCAAACAATCGGTAAACGTTTACTTTCTATCAAGATAGTACGTAGTGATGGCAGTCGGGCTGGATTATCACGAATTTTCTGTTGGCGTTACTTTCCTACTCTCATCTATAGTGCTTTGTCAAACGGGTTAAATTCCTTTTTCTTTTTCATCGATCATCTACTTATTTTCCAAAAATCTCGACGTTGTGGACATGATTTAATTGCCGATACAATTGTAATAGAATCCGTTCATGGAGGATCAAATCATCGTTCAACAATAATGACAAGTATTGCTGTTGTTATACTTATTATTTTGTTTGCTTTTATGTTTATGACTCTGGATAAAATGGTTGAAATTCTTGAAGAACGTCCTGAAATCACAGAATTTAAATATACTGATTATTTAAATTATTACAAATTTAAACAAGGTATCGATTCTTTAATGGCACTTAAAACACCCACAGAACGCTATTTTTCCGATACAGGAAAATTTCCTACTGTCGAGTCTATAAAAGGAAAAGTGTCAAATAAATATGTGACGAAGATTGTTTCAAATTCAAAAGAGTTCTACTTCCAAGCAACCCTAGCGGGTGAATATTCTCCAATGAGTGGAAAAACCTTGAGACTTATTTATAATAAAGACACCTCAATATGGAAATGTAGTTCAGGTTATCCTAATGGTGTGGATAATAAATACTTACCCAGCTATTGTAGAAAAAACGCACCATAGCTTTATCAATAATTAAAATTTGGATAATTTTACATAAAATAGTGATAGTTATTCGTGATGTGATTGCTTTTTTTTGCAATAA
>JAUCGK010000465.1 GCA_030378085.1 Candidatus Parabeggiatoa sp. HSG14 | reverse complement strand
GACAAAATTGGAGTAGTAATAAAAACAGCTTGGTTTTATAGGATAAAGATAGATATAATAAACATAGGTTTTTTACCAACACCCTACAATTTTGCCTAACAGGCAAAAATAGAAAGATGGTTTAAAGACATTTCCCTCAAGTTCATCTAGTGTTGTGCAATTCATTAATTTTATTTCTATTAAAAATTTGTACAATCATTTTTAGATCGGGAGAGTACACAAAATGAAAAAACAATATCTTTTACAAAACGCTATCAAACAATCATTGAAAAGCGTAGTCGTAGCAAGTTTATCAGCAACTTTTTTCATGGGGTTACCCGTACAAGCTGATGAAATTCAACAAGCTGGCGATGGGCAATGTATGGTTTATGCGGTACATGATCGTGGCTTAAGTGATTCACAAATGATCTTTTTTGATCCCGCCAATGCTTTAGAAATGGGTGGAATGGGTGTTGAGTACCCAAATTATGATCTTGAAGCGATGGACATTGACTATACTGCACCCAATGGTGCTGGTAAACTTTATGTTGCCTCAGGTGATGATTCTGTTTTGCCAGGACATATTTTCCTCGTGAATAAAAACAGTGGGGCACTTAAAGATTTTGGATCAACGGGTTATGCAGAAGTCGATGGTATTTCCTTCAATCCCGTGACTAATGAGTTGTGGGGATGGGCGCAAGATGACGGGTTGTTTAAAATACCGAGAATTGCTAATAATAGTACCTATCCATTAAATATGGGTGGGATTGAAATGGTTTTCCCTACTAAGGGAGAATTTGAAGATATCACTTGGAATGAGGACGGTACGAAACTCTACGCTGTGCATAACCAAAAAGCAGGGGATCCTGATGCTAACTCCGATTCTGATGCCAAGCAAACGTTGATTGGTTACGATATTAGTACTGGCAATGTGAGTGAAGTATGTAGTGATACAATCGGCAAACTTGTGACTGAAAGTTGTAGTGAAATCGAAGCGATAGATATGGCTCCCAATGACTCGTTGATAATTGGTTATCATGGTTGTGAAACATTGCCGGTGTTTGCCAAATTGGACCCAGCAACTTGTGAATTGACAGCCACAGCCGAGTTGAAGATTCCTTACGATGGCATATTAGGCGGTATTCCAGACATCGAAGGGATTGCCTGGCCATGTCCAATATGTCCAACAGGGTGGAAGTATGCGGCAGATTCTGCTACGGATAGTACACAAATTGAAAATCCAGATGATCGTAGTAACGTAACAGTTGGCGGTACTGATTTTGAGATTTATGGTATGGCTATCAAAGACGATGGTCAATCCATTACCGTTGCATTTAGTGCCAACTTGCCAATTGGTGGAATTGATGCTTCAGTGCCAGACGAAGAAAATGGCGGCATGAAGGACATCAATATGAACTGGGGCGATCTCATGCTAGATTTTGGTGACAATCTCTTGTATGGTGTTCACTTCACCAGTAATGATTCCGGTGTGACGGAGTTGGGTGTTTACGAAGACATCACCACTAAAGATGTTGCCGCAGATAACGATGGTTGGGAAACCCTTTCGCAGTATAGTGAAAAAGTGAGTCCTAATTTTGAGCCGTTGTCATTTGGTGATATTGAAGTGGATGTGTTTTCTCCCAATCCTGAGACATTGTATTTCAATCCCTATGAGTCTTACAACCAACCAGTCGTCATAGCAAGTGGGAAGAAGGTTGGAGATGTTGAAATTTTGGATGACAGTGCTTTAGCAGACATGGGACTTGATTTCGCGGAAAATATTCCTAGTACGGGTACTCAAACGTTTGGGTTCAAGTTTGACAAAACCGTTGATATGACGAACAACTTCACCGCTTATATTTTTGAAGAATGCGTGAATGATGGAGTTGCTATAATAGCACAGTGCGAGTAATTACCTAAGAAAGTGGGTTAAAAAATGTGGTTTAATCCTTCAACAAGATATTCAGGAAAATATTTAAAATAAAATCCCAATTTAAATGAAATTATTTTTCTGAGTTTTTATTAAATGAGTTTTTATTAAATACGCCAAGATGCTTATAATGTATCTTGGCGTTTTTTTTTGCATGGTAAAAAAATGGTGATAAAAAAATTGGAGTCCAAAGCTTTAGCTTTGGGATGATGCCCTCACTTACGGTTTGGACTTCAATAAAGCATCTCGTTAAACCATGAATTAAACCATGCTTTTTTTTTATTCGAGGTGAGATAAATGAATAGAAATTTGGGTAGGAAAAACCATTACTTAAATACCTTATGGGTATTTGCTATTTTGCTGTTAGGATTTTTACCTTATGCCAGGGCTGAGTATTTTATTGATACTGTGGCAGGTGATGGTGAAAGTGGCTATGATGGCGATGGTAAATTTGCCATCTATGCAAAAATGCTGAGACCTTATGGGGTTGCGCTAGATAGTCAAGACAATGTCTATATTGCTGATACGAATAATCGTCGTATTCGTAAGATAGACAGCAATGGCATTATTACCACTATTGCAGGTAATGACGATAAGGCCACCACGCGACTGCATGGGCCTTATGGGATTGTGGTGGATAGTCAAGGAAATGTCTATTTTTCTGATTTTCTTGCTCATCGTGTATACAAAATAAATGCCAAGGGCATTATTACTGTCATTGCAGGAGATGACACGGGAGAATACAGTGGCGATAACGGACTAGCCACTGGCGCACAACTCAACGAGCCGAGAGGTATCGCTTTTGATAGCAAAGGCAATTTATATATTGCTGATGCAGGTAATCATCGCATTCGTATGATAGATACTGACGGTATTATTACCACGGTAGCCGGTGATGGTACTACTATACAAAGTTCATCAATAGGAGGACCTATTTTCAGTGGCGCGTATGGTGGCGATGAAGGGTTGGCAACGGCTGCCCAATTGGATTCTCCAAGCGGTATTGCCATAGACAAACAAGGTGATTTATATATTACTGACACGAATAATAACCGTATTCGTAAGGTAGACACCGATGGTATTATCACGACTGTTGCCAGCGATGAACTTAACCAGCCAATAGGTATCGTGATAGACAACGAAAGTAATATATATGTTGCTGACAGTAAAAATCATCTCATACGTAAGATAGATACGGATGGGGTTATGACTACCATTGCCGGTAGTGGTGCCCAAGGGTATAGTGGCGATGAAAAGGCTGGAATAGCAGCAAAACTTTACTCCCCAAAAGGGATTGCGTTAGATAGCACCGGCAGATTGTATGTTGCAGATAGTGAAAATAACCGCATTCGCCAATTGAGGTGGATAACAGAGTTACCCAATCTTGGAAAAAATCATGCCCTTGATCTCCTTAGTAAACGTATTGAAGGTGTTGAAACCAAATTTTGGGGTGGTATTTCTGTTAATGGGGATGAATATTTGAGCGAGGTTGTACAAAATCGTGCGGATACCGTTGATGTTTTGGCGAAAATCTCTGTTGATAAAAAACATGCTGATGGACACACACGAGCCGATACACTGGTTGTGGTCGGTTATACGCCTCCCGTAGGCGAACAGGTTTTTTTAATGTTGCGTGTAGCGGATGTTGATGGTTGCCCTCCCAAAAGTTGTGAAATAGATATCGATAATCCAAAAGAATGTGATTCTTCTAATATTCCCCCTACAATAGGGACTTATTGTGTTTATGAATGGAATCAAAATATAGGAGACTTGGTGAGTTTCCAAGAATATCTCAGACTAGAATCTGAGCAATGGATACAATTGTACGCAGGACAACTTCCAGTAGGTGCTATACAATTCTACTTTGGATATCGTCTCAGAAATGGCATACTTGTTTATAATCGCAATATTATTGATGTGACGATTAACGAATAAGTGTTTAAGGCGTAAGTCTTAGGAACGTGCATGAAATAATTGAGCCAAATGGTTGAGTCAAACCTGACACAGGTTTCAAAAACCTGTCAGGTTTAGTGATCGAGGCAGAGGACGAAGCAATAACGCTGGAGTCCAAAATTTATTTTGGATACCAAAAAATTATCCACCATCTCCATATACCACAAACGGTGCCCAAAAATAATTGAGCCAAATGGTTGAGTCAAACCTGACAGGTTTCAAAAACCTGTCAGGTTTAGTGATCGAGGCAGAGGACGAAGCAATAACGCTGGAGTCCAAAATTTATTTTGGATACCAAAAAATTATCCACCATCTCCATATACCACAAACGGTGCCCAATAAAAAGGGTGACTATAATAAGAATGATCAGCATTGCCAGCTATCATTTTTAGCTTTATTTGACGAAGTGCTTCGGCGGGTTGTTTGCCATCTTTCAAATTTGAAAACATCCCAATACTTAAATTCGCCGCTGAAGAAGATTCGACTGACCAAAGAGTCACACTGATTGCTGGGGTACCGGCATACATAAAAGCACGAGTTAAACCTATAATCCCTTCTCCCTTGATTTTTTTACCACCACCAGTATTGCAAGCAGAAAGATTAATAAAGTCAGCATTGAGTTGCAATGTGAAAGTATCAGCCATCGTCAAATAAGCATTACTTTTTTGATTGGACAAGACTAACGAAGATTGTGTCAAGCCTTGAATTTCATTGGGTAACAAGCCATGTACTGCAAATAATAAGTAACGGTAATCAATCATTTTACCTGTGTTACTTAAGTGAAGTGCAATGTCTCGATTGGCTTTTTCACCTAAATATAAAGTGTTATTAGCCGATTTAAACAAAGTAGCAACAGCTTTCGCTTCATTGGCTGTGTCTGGCAAAGATGGAAAGCAAATAATCCCCATCGCATCGCGGTAAGCATTGGTGCGTAATTTATCAACAGTCCACTTTCTGACATCACCATTATTCTCAACATTTTGACAAGGTATATAAGCCGGATCAGCAAAGGCAAGTAGCTTCTTATGGGGCAGTGCTTTGCGTTTGGTTTTCGTATCGCGCAAAGCTTTGAGTAATGAAGCTGAAGACAAATAAACAACTGCATGATCTTGAATCAAATAGTATGGCTCATAATCGTCAATGACATGGGTAACAAGTGCTTCAAAAGGCAGCATATATAAAGGTCCAGTGGGGACGATGTAGAGCGTATGCGCTTTCGTTAATAGCTGACGAGCCCGTTTAGGAATAAGCATTTGATAAAGAGGAAATCCTTCTTCAGCAACCTCAGGTAAACGATTAAGAATAACATCACGCATATAAGCCACATATTCAGTCAGTTCCTCTTCTCCCACTGGCAGAGTAAACATTGCAAATTGGTGTTGTCCTATAATCCAAAAAACTGTGCTTTCTGCCATGACATTGTAAACCAGCATTAATTCACCAGATTGTAATACTTTATTTTGTAAAATTGCTATAGTCACAGGTTGCGGATATTTAATGGCATAATAGGCAGGGTATTTTGCTGATATTTCTGCTTGTAATGATTGTTGTTCTGCTTTCAAGATAGCAAGGTGTTGCGTTAATTTATTGATATAAACATGTTCTTGTTTAATAAAAGGCTTATTACGCGCTTGCACTAATTTTCCTTGTGTTTTAACAACATTTTGTGCCAACAATTGTTCTTTTTTAGTAACACTTTCAGGCAAACGGGCAAATCGTTGTGCGCCGCTTTTGCCTATTTCTTCCAAAAATACACGCCCTTGTTTACGTTCAAAGATTTCCAGTGCTTTACGATCATACCCTTTTTCAGGATATTTTTTGTGAAGTGTTTGTAGCAAAAGGATAAATTCATCATAGACATACAATTTATCTTGTATAAAAGAAAGCTTATCCGCCTTATTTTTCAATCCAGTACGTAATTGCTCAATACTACCTAAAGCTTGTTCATAATGATTTATGGCCGCCTTTGAATTATTCAGATGAATTTCCACAGATGCTAAACCGCGTTGTGCATACCATAGATTATGATGACCTAATATCTCAAATTGGGTGAGACTGTCAATTAAGACAAGACGCGCTTTTTCATATTGTTCGGCTTGTTGATACATAAGACCCAGATTAGAGAGATTGGCTGCTCCTCCTATTTTATCGCCGAGTTCACGATCTATCACTAACGCTTGTTGGAAATAGGATAAGGCTTGTCGATACTTTCCAAGATTACCATAGACTGCACCTAAGTTAGATAAATCAGCACTCATCCCATACCTGTCACCAATACTACGCCTAATCTTTAATGCTTTTTGGAAATATTTTCGAGCCTTGGTGTGTTGTCCTAAACTATCATACACGCCACCAAGGTTAGAAAGATCAATACCTTCTCCCCGTTTATCACCAATGTCACGTCTAATAGTCAAGGCTTGCGATAAATAACCGAAAGCCTTTTCAGAATGTCCTAAGTAAAAATATAACACGCCCATATTGCTGAAATTATGAGCTATCTGTTGTTGATCTCCTAACTGACGTTGTATTTCTAAAGCGTCTAAATAATATGTCAACGCTTTTGGATATTGTCCAAGATTGTTATACACTGCGCCAAGATTCGTTAAATTATTCCCCTCGCCACTTTGATGACCAATGCGACGGTTAATTGTTAACGCTTGTTGATAATAATCTAACGCTTTTGAGTAATTGCCACGATGGGAGTAAATGACACCCAGGTGAGAAAGATTTTTTCCTATACCGCGTTGATCACCAATATCACGTTGTATTTGTAAAGCTTCTTGATAATAGTTCAAAGCTTTTGAATATTTTCCAAGGTGAGTATATATAAGCCCAAGATTGGAAAGATTATCAGCCACTCCACTCATATCACCAATTTTGCTTTGTATCTGTAACGCTTGTTGGTAATGTGTTAAAGCATTTGGGTATTGTCCTAGACTATTATATATTGCACCAATATTAGTTAAATTATTTGCAACCCCACTTAAATCACCAAGAGAGCGATATATTTTCAGAGCCTGCTGGAAATGTGATAACGCTTTAGGATAATCTCCTAAATTAATATAAACAACACCTATATTAGAAAGACTATTTGCTACGCCACGGTTATCGCCTAATTCTTTTTTTATTTCTAAGGCTTGTTGATAATAATTTACGGCTATTGAGTATTCGCCCAAATTATCATAAAGCATTCCCAAGTTAATGAGATCATTTCCTATGCCTTGTTGATCATTAAATTTGCGATGTAATTCTAAAGCGTGTTCACCATATTTTAAGGCTTCTTTATATTGCCCCAGACTAGAATACACCAGACTAAGATTACCAAAGCTTTTACTTTGACCTTTTTCGTCATTGCTCTTTTTTTGTATTGCCAAAGCCTGTTGGTAATAGTTTAAGGCTTTTTGATAATTGCTGAGACTATAAAAGACAAAACCCAAATCATTCAGATCACTACTTTCTCCTTCTTTATTCCCAATTTCACGATCTACTATTAAGGCTTGTTGATAATAGTCTAAAGCCTTTTTATATTGTCCAAGGCTATAATTGATAACGCCTAGATTGACAAGAAACTTGCTCATTGCCTTTTTGTTATTAACAGAACGGGCATAAATTAATGCGGCCCCCCATTTTGCGGTAGCAGCCGGATAATCAGCAGCAAGAAATGCTTGTTTTGCGGCTTTATGTAAATTGTTAATGTCTTCTGGTAGTGCATCATCAGCCTTTATACTTAGAGATAAAAACATCAAAATAAATCCATAACATAAATATTTCATATCATAGTCTCCTCATAGGTGTTCGGTATTTTTTAAGTAATTAATTTTATTAATTTTGTTATCGTTCCTAAATTTTATTTAGGAACGCACTGCACAAGAAGCTTCGCTTCAAGAAAACCCAAAATGGCTGCTAAAAATTTGTCAGACATGAATTAAATGATCTCATCGAAGCTTCTTGTCATGAATTAAATGATCGCATCGAAGCAAAGCTTCTTGTACAGTGCGTTCCCAAATAAAATTTGGGAACGATAAAAATCCCGAACACTTAAGCAATATATCGGTTTCTTGAAAACCGTAAGATATAATTTTTTAATTGACGAAGGTATTGTTAAGATATAATACTTAGACTTTAAATATATGGCTTAATAACTGATGTTACGCACTGTACTTCAAATAATTTTAGGGACACCCCCCTAACCCCCCGTACACGGGTGGAACCAAACATCATTCGACACTTTGCTTTAATTTTTCTATTTTGGGACTTCCCCC
>JAUCGK010000232.1 GCA_030378085.1 Candidatus Parabeggiatoa sp. HSG14 | reverse complement strand
CTTTTTTAGCCGTACGTAACCACAATGAAAGTTGTGCAATTTCAACGCTTTCTTCATTTATATCCACGCCATAAATATTCTTTTCCAATATCATTTTATCGGTATCATAAAACTTGGGCATGGCATTTGTTAAATCAGCAATGATATTGTCAATCTCTTGATGTTCTGTGATTAAGAAGTTTAAGGCTTGATTCAAAAACGCGCCAGAACCACAAGCGGGATCAAGTATCTTTAGCGTCAACAACCAGTTTTTATAAGCTTCTAACGCTTTAAACAATTTCTTGCCTTTTACTAAAAGCGAAGTATCTTTTCTCCAATACAATTCGTCAAACTCAATATCAACGAGATTCAGTTCTTGGCGTTTTTCAGTACAAAGCGTTCCCAGCGTGTTTTCAACAATATATTGAGTAATATACTTTGGCGTATAAAAAATGCCATCTTTCTTACGTTTTGTTTTCCCCTTATCAGTCGCGATTCCCTCAAGTTTAGCCGCAATTTCTTCCAACTCGTTTAAGGAATGCTCAAAAATATGCCCTAAAATATTGACATCCAATTCGGTATTAAAATCATAAGCGGCTAATTTCAGCAGATTGTTTTGTAGTATTTCATCATCAATGATTAATTTGTCTAAAATTTTATCCGCTGCAAATAAACCACCGTTATAGGCGGGAATCTCATAATCTGAAGATTTATAACCACTATTGAGATTTTGAAAGAATTTTTTAAGGCAATTATACAAGGAATCATAAGCGTTGAGTTCCTTTAATTTTTGCCAATTTTCAACTTCAGTAGCAATCGAATTAGGGGGAATCAAGCCCGTATCTTCCGCAAAAAACACAAACAACAAGCGATCTAAAAATTTCTGAGATTTTTTAAACAATAATAATTGGTCAAATTGCGAATTATTCTTGGTTAAATTAGCAAAAACCTCTTGCTTAAATTGGGAGTAGTCTTTATAAAATTGCGCCGAGATATTTTCTTCATGACATTTCGTTTCGTCCTTTAATTGTAAAGGTAAACCATTAAGCAAACTCTCTTTATTTAAAATGAGATAGAGCAAAGCAAACGTGGCTTTGTCTAAATTAAATAAATCAAATTCTTCGTACTCATTGGCATAATCAATATAAAACCTCAGTTTTTGAAAATTGGAGGTGATGATATATTGACAGTGTGGCTGATTATTTTTGTAATTAAAGGCTTGTTGAGTAATACTTTTTAAGTCTTTGGTTTTGGTGGATTTTAACTCAATAACGGCAATGGCATTATTATCTTTAAGAATTGCACCATCCACCTTTTTGCCGTCGGATTGGTTTTTAAATTCTCTCACCAAGTTAAAATTATCATTCGGTTTTAAAGTATAACCAAACACATCCACAAAAATATCACGTAGGAAACCGTCTTGATATTCCTCTTCTTTAAGTGTTTTTATCTGTTGAATTTTATCAACACTGTAATTTTGTTTAAATTTGTTGAAGGCTGCATCAAGCTTACTTTGTTCAAGATGTGCGAGGTGTTTTTGGATGACAGATTTTTGGAAGATTGGCATTGTTAGTTTATTTCTCTAATGATTTTACAATTCATCATCCAAATCCTCTAGTTTAAATATTTCTCCAAGTATCTTAAGTTTAGGATAGAATTGTTTCATTTCTTCAGTTACCAGAAAAGAATATTTGTGTTTTTTTGATTTAGCTGATTTATTTTCTAAAGAGCCAATAACACAAGTCACAAATTGGAATAATGAAAAACTTCTTGGCATTTTTTCAAAACCAAGTTTATTTATTTCCTTCTTAATTTCTTCCAAACAAGTTTTCAAATTCGATAAATTTTGATTTGAATGTCCAGTTGGACGTTCACCTTTAAACGCTTGAAATAAACGATAAACATTATCGCTAAATCTGGACCAATCTTTGGGAGTTAGTTCGCTTGGAATTAAGCCTGTTTCTATTTTGTCCTTAAAAAATATTTGGATAGTTGTCTTATCTTCTATTTCCGGTAAATGCCCTTGCCCCACATATTCAGAGGCTTGCTCAAATCCAAGAATAAGCATATCAAGTTGTTCTACGGCTGCTTTTAATTGGGCGGCTAATCTAAGACGTTGCCAACTAAGCTTTTCTGATTTATATGCCAATGCATGAGTTGTCTTTGCCCAAGCAAAATCAAAAATCGTTTTAACTTGAACTTCAAACATAACTGTTTCAAATTCAAGTCCTGTAGGTTGTTTAAATTTACCTATAAATCTTGTAGAATCAAACCGAAAAGTATCGGGTGGTTTGTTCGCTTCTCCTCTTTTAGTCATTTTTATCTTTTCAAATCTGTTCTCTAAAAATGATATAACAGAATCTTCCTCACTAATAAGGCTTATTACAATTGTGCAAGCATAAAGATCATCAATGTCAGACCATGTTGCATACCGTCCAGTTTCTATTTTTTCTGCAACAGATTCTGATGATTTAATCCGATCTTCAAAAAGATAACCATTTTTTTCACAAAAATGTTTGATAATATCACCTACTTGTTCCCGTGTTTTTTCAATAACAGGTAAAGTATTGTGATAAATCTGCTCAATAACTCGTGGTATGATCATGCGCCTACATCTTTCAGATCGTAGCCTTTTAACACTTTTATCAAGGTTTCAATACGACGTTTGCGTTGGATTCCCTGAGAAGAAGCTATTTGCGTATCTTTATAGTAAGCATTAATAACCTCAGAATTTTTACGAAACTCCTCTTTGCCTATTTGTTCGGCAAAATCTTGAAGACGTTTTTCGCATAAATCCAATTGAGGTAATTCATTTGATTCTATAAGATTTGTAATTGCACCAAAAAGCGAATAAAAATCGGTTTTGTTTTTGAATCGACTCTGAATGAATGGTTTGTCTACTGAAACTTGGACCAATTCCCCAATAGCTAAAGTGACTTGGCGGAATTTTTCTCCCATCTCGTATTGCAGTTCCCATTCTTGATCTCTGTCACTAAAGGCTTTATCTAGCTCGTCCCTTGTATATCCGCATGGCCCTTCTTCAAGTAAAAGTAAGAGTTGAGCCACAAATTCAACTTCTTCCATCCGTTCAAGTGATTTTGGGCTAATTTTTGGGAATTCCGTTGGCAATTTTTTCATAAACCAACCAGCCAAGTTTTCTGCCGAAGTTATAAATTCCCCACGTAATCTCGCATGTCTCAATTCTTGAGGTTTCAGGTAAGCCGTATTACGATTAATTCTATCAAAAATAGTATTAATAACGCTTTCCTCAACGATTGGCAAATATTCCACCGAAAATTGAAACCGCCATAAAGAAGTTTTGACTTCATTGTCTAAATCTTTAAAGTATTTACCCTTGTACTCAGTTATCTGGGCTTCTTCTGAAATAGAAAATTGATTATCAACAAATTCAAATATGGTTGTTAAACGTTGTTTTCCATCAACAACATGATAGGTAGCCATACCATCTGGCGTGATGTCTTCATACACAAAAATAGAAGGCACTGGATAGCTGAGAAGGAGTGTGTCAACAAAATAATCCTTAAATGCTTGGTTCCAAACACTTCGCCTTTGATACGGTGGTTCTAAATTGAGTCTATCACGATTATATAAATCCCAAAACCAAGAAATTGTTTGAAAGTTTTGTTTTCTTTTCATGATGTTTATTTAACCAATAGTTATATGTTTCCTTCCACAATCCCAATCTCTTCCTCAGTCAACCCATAAAGCGCGTAAACCATTTGATCTATTTCTTTGTCAGTCGCATCAATTTGAGTTTGAAGTTGGTTAATTTCAGTTTTGTAGGCAGCAAAGTATTCTTCCCATTCGTCTTGTTGTACAAGGGAGAGAGTGACTTTTTGTTTTTTGAGTTCGGTGACAAAGGTTTTGAAATCAAAATTGTAGAAAGCCTCTAATTTTTTAGTGATTTTTGCGATTTCTAAATTACTGGTTATGCGGTTGATAAATTTTGTTTTTTTATCTTGTAGCTCTTTGTTTAAAGCTAACATTTGGTCAGCTTTTTCGATAAATGGTTGTTGAGCTTCTTTTGCAATATTAGGAAGGCATAATAATCCTAAATGAAATAACTTTACTTGTGCTAAAGCTTCTCCTTTTTCTGGATTAATTGTCCAATAAATAAAATTTGAAAGTTTTGAGTTTAATACTGAAAGAACATATTTTACATTATGATTGTGATTTTTAAGCAATAAAATATGTGTATTATCTCTTACGATAAATTTATCATCTATAAAAGTTCCGATAATACTATCACCTGTTTGACGAAAAATTAATTTTTCTGATACCGTGAAAATTTCTGCATTTCTTGGCGCAGCAAGCCATTCGCCATATTTTATCCAATAATCATTATTCCATAATAATTTGTAACGATAAAAAAAACTGCCTCCAATTAAAGGTGAGAAACTATTATCAATTTTAGTTTCTGATGTAAAAGGTTTTTCCTTCATTGTGATTGCTGTTTGTGGTGGTTTACCTTTGCCTTTTTCATAAGGTTTAACTCCATTTTTAATAATCAAACAATCCTTAACTAAGACAGATTTTTCTTCAATTTTTTGTTTTAGAGCATAAACTTTTTCTGTAAGGAATAAATTAAAAAAGTCTTGTTTTGCAAGCATATTTTGTGATATTGAATGATTTAAAACACAGCTAAAATGATTTTTAATTTCTATTTTAACAATATGATGACGTGATTTGTGTTTTGTTATAATCACCGTATCACAATCTACAGTTGCATCTTCAAAAACTTTTTCTTGATGTTGAATAATTTCTTGAAGAATATAATCTCCTTTTGAAAGAAAATTGCGAAACTCATTACCATTTAAAACTAAACGCCAAGTATTTGGTGTAATAAAACCAAGTAACCGGTTTTCCTTCAATAAGTTTTCTAAAGATTGAATATAAAAAGCAATATAACTATCAGACAATGAATTGTTTAAACCCTTGTGTTTTTGTTTCGTTATCAAATAAGCCAAATCTTTTTTTGAAACTTTAGCTCCATAAGGCGGATTCCCAATCACCACATCAAACCCACCATTCCCCATAATCTTCGGAAATTCCTTATTCCAATCAAAAGCCTTATCCCCTGCCACTGCCGGATCATCTATGAGAGAATTACCGCATTTAATATTGCGGCTTAAGTTAGACAGTTTTCTGCCTTTTTTAGCCGTGCGTAACCACAAAGAAAGTTGTGCAATTTCAACGCTTTCTTCATTAATGTCCACACCATAAATATTCTTTTCCAATATCATCTTATCGGTATCATAAAACTTGGGCATGGCATTCGTCAGATCAGCAATGATATTGTCAATCTCTTGATGTTCTGCAATTAAGAAGTTTAAGGCTTGATTCAAAAACGCGCCAGAACCACAAGCGGGATCAAGTATTTTTAACGTTAATAACCAATTCTTATAAGTTTCTAACGCTTTAAACAATTTATTTCCTTTTGCTGAAAGCGAAGTATCTTTTCTCCAATACGATTCGTCAAACTCAATATCAACGAGATTCAGTTCTTGGCGTTTTTCAGCGCAAAGCGTTCCCAGCGTGTTTTCAACAATATATTGAGTAATGTATTTGGGCGTGTAAAAAATGCCGTCTTTCTTACGTTTTGTTTTTCCCTTATCAGTCGCTACTCCCTCAATCTTAGCTGCAATCTCTTCCAACTCGTTTAAGGAATGCTCAAAAATATGTCCTAAAATATTGACATCCAATTCGGTATTAAAATCATAAGCAGCGAGCTTCAATAGATTATCTTTCAAGACTTTATCGGCAATAACCAACTTGTCTAAAATTTTATCCGCTGCAAATAAACCACCGTTATAAGCGGGAATCTCATAACCTGAAGATTTATAACCACTATTGAGATTTTGAAAGAATTTTTTAAGGCGATTATACAAGGAATCATAAGCATTGAGTTCCTTCAACTTTTGCCAATTTTCAACTTCCGTGGCAATCGAATTAGGCGGAACCAAACCCGTATCTTCCGCAAAAAACACAAACAGCAAACGATCTAAAAACTTCTGAGATTTTTTAAAGAGCAATAATTGGTCAAACTGCGGATTATTCTTGGTTAAATTAGCAAAAACCTCTTGCTTAAATTGCGAATAGTCTTTATAAAATTGCGCCGAGATATTTTCTTCATGGCATTTTGTTTCATCCTTTAGCTGTAAAGGTAAACCATTAAGCAAACTCTCTTTATTTAAAATGAGATAGAGCAAAGCAAACGCGGCTTTATCTAAATGAAATAAATCAAATTCTTCGTACTCATTGGCATAATCAATATAAAACCGCAGTTTTTGAAAATTCGAGGTAATGACATATTGACAGTGCGGTTGATTATTTTTGTAATTAAACGCTTGTTGAGTAATACTTTTTAAATCTTTGGTTTTAGTGGATTTTAATTCGATGACAGCGATAGCATGACTATTTTTAAGAATCGCACCATCCGCCTTTTTGCCATCGGTTTGATTCTTAAATTCTCTCACCAAATTAAAATTTTCATCCGGTTTTAAAACATAGCCAAACACATCCACAAAAATATCACGCAAAAAGCCGTCTTGATATTCCTCTTCTTTAAGCGTTTTTATCTGTTGAATTTTATCAACGCTGTAATTGTGTTTAAATTTGTTGAAGGCTGCATCAAGCTTACTTTGTTCAAGATGTGCGAGGTGTTTTTGGATAACTGATTTTTGAAAGATTGGCATAGTGTTAATTCCTTTTGTCTGTTTAACGATAGTTACATGCTTTCTTCCACAATCCCAATCTCCTCCTCAGTCAATCCATAAAGTTCATAAACCATCTTGTCTATTTCTTTATCGGTGGTACTTATCTGAGTTTGAAGTTGGTTAATTTCAGTTTTGTAAGCAATAAAATATTCTTCCCATTCGTCTTCTTGTACAAGGGAGAGAGTGACTTTTTGTTTTTTGAGTTCGGCAACAAAAGTTTTGAAATCAAAATTGTAGAAAGCCTCTAATTTTTTAGTGATTTTCGCGATTGCTAAATTGCTGGTTATGCGGTTGATAAATTTGGTTTTTTTCTCTTGTTGCTCTTTGTTTAAAGCTAACATTTTGTCGGCTTTTTCTATAAACGGTTGTTGCTGTTTTTTGGAAAGCGATTTGATGGGTAACTTTCTGACATCATTGACTAATATTTTAGGAAACAAACCCTTTTTGGCTTTTGGAGAAGTATAATTATGATACCATCCCATCATTTTTGAGTTCAGAATAGTCAACAAATATTTTAAATCTAAAAATTTTTCTTTTTGAATAATATTAATAATCGAAGGTGTATTATAATATTCTTCTTCCGTATAAGTACAAAATAAGTAACAATTGGTAATTTCTCGAATTAGCACTCTTTTTTCCACAAAAAACTTAGGGTTTCTAGGTGCGGCAATCCATTCACCATAGCTTATCCATAACTTACCATTCCAATTTAGCTGATACCGGGAAATATCGGAGCCTTTTAATTCCTTTTTGTAACTTTTATCTTTTTGATAATCCGCATGAAATATTCTACTTTCAATGGTTGATTTACTATGCCCTCTATATTTATCATAAGGTATAAGACCTTGAGAAACCTCAAAAAAACAATTTAATTCCTGATTTTTACTCAATTTTCGAGTTAAACGAGAAATTGAATGATTAAAAGACAGATTTAGCCAATTTTCCGTGTTCTCAGACAGAACTTCTTGATTTAAAACTTCATTTAGCCAAAAAGTCTTATTTATCGGATCGATCCGAAAGAATTGGGTATATTTATCCTTGGTATTATTTTTCCGCAAACCAAATAGACAATTCCGTACTTGGGCATCTTCAAATACATCATTTTCAGACAAGTCAGCTATATAAGGGATTTGATAGTTTTTGATGAGAAATTCCCGATATTTTTGTCCATATAAAATAGATAAAAAGGTGTTGGGAATAATATAAAATAAATAACCAAATGGTTTCAGTAGCTTATAAATACCTAAAGAAATAAAATAAATGTAAATCTCATAATCGGGTACTAATTTATCAAATTGCTTTAAATATTGTTTTTCTGCATGGTTGAAAACAACCCCATAAGGCGGATTCCCAATCACCACATCAAATCCACCATTTTCCATAATCTTTGGAAATTCCTTACTCCAATCAAAAGCCTTTTCCCCAGCCACAGCCGGATCATCAATCAACGAATTTCCACATTTAATATTACGGCTTAAGTTAGACAGCTTTCTGCCTTTTTTAGCAGTACGTAACCA
>JAUCGK010000464.1 GCA_030378085.1 Candidatus Parabeggiatoa sp. HSG14 | reverse complement strand
ATTGTAACAGATTTTGGGGACACCCCCCTAACCCCCCGTACACGGGTGGAACCAAACATCATTCGACACTTTGCTTTTTCTATTTTGGGACTTCCCCCTGTGTACGGGGGGGTTAGGGGGGTATCCCCAAAATTCGTTATAATCAGTAATAATTAATTAATTAAATCAAGTGCTTTAATTCGTTGTTATCTTTTCAAATGGGCGCTCCGCCACTGCGTTTCGTTGTACTCTTATTATCAATGTCCACCAACTCATCTTGCCATTTATTTTTTGAGCGAAGGAATTAATGAAAGTCGCTGTGAATTGATTAGCCCATTTTAGAAAGGTGTTCAAGAACAAGCATAATTGAGAAAGAATTTTATTATTATGCAAAATTTATACAAATTATATAATTCCTTGTTTTTAAACAAATATTAAAAATAGATCGGTTAATAAAAACTGCTTTTTTTCAAATTGCAATGCAAATAGTAATGCGATATAAAATTTTCCTGATTGTAACAGATTTTGGGGACACCATACCCCCCTAACCCCCGTACACGGGTGGAACCAAACATCATTCGACACTTTGCTTTAATTTTTCTATTTTGGGACTTCCCCCTGTGTACGGAGGCTTGTGTACGGGGGGTTAGGGGGGTGTCCCCAAAATTCGTTATAATCAGAAATTTTCTGGTTTCTACTCGCCAGAGTGGGCAACGAAGGTATAGAAACAAAATCAAAATAACTTATGGTCTTCCCACTTCCTAAAAAATTTATTTGGAATGCCCAAACCTAAAGGTTTGGACTCCATGCCATTAGATTTGTGCCACTGGTTTTTGGAGGGAAAAATTACGCCTACCTATAAAATTTTTGTGATGTCATAAAATGAATTTATTCTGTATTAAATATTTTTTATAATAGGTGTATTGATGAGAAAGGGTGAGAATTACAAAGGAAGGGAAAGACGAGAAGACGAACTATAGCACTTGGGAAGGGAGGAGGTTGCAAAATTCACAAAATGTTGTTTCGTTCATGACGATAGAATTTCCAAAAACTTAAACAATATCTCGGTTTTTGGAAATCCTTCCTCATTCCCAAAACAACAAATAGGGAGGTTGATTCAAAAAAAAATTTCAGCGAGGACAAAATCTTCTTTGAAGATTTCTACTTTTTAATTGATTCTTCCTTAACCACTTTTTTAGCTGATTTTTCCTTAACAACAAAAACTTTCTCAATAATAACTGTTGTTTGAGGAACATCTCTTAGAAAACCTTTACTACCTGTTCTAATCGTTTTAATGATATCGACCACTTCCATGCCTTTAACAACCTTACCAAACACTGTGTAGCCCCAACCTCTTACTGTCTTAGTAGTGTGGTTAAGAAAGGTATTGTCTGCTACGTTGATAAAAAACTGAGAGCTTGCAGAATGTGGGCTAGAGGTACGTGCCATAGCAATTGTACCTTCGGCGTTTTTCAGTCCATTATTGGCTTCGTTAGCAATGGAACCATAGGTTGGCGATTTACTTTGAAAATCTTTTGTATAGCCTCCACCTTGAATCATAAAACCGTTAATCACCCGATGAAAAATGGTGTTCTCGTAAAAACCGTCATTGAGGTAACGCAAAAAGTTCTCAACTGTTTTGGGTGCTTTTTCAGAATCAAGTTCAATGACGATAGAACCAAGACTGGTTTCCATTTGGATGATTGGCTTGACTTCAGTACTATATCCCTGAGTTGTGAATAATAAAAGTAAAACACTAAGATATTTCATAAAATAACAATCTCCTTTTTCACAATACTTTCACCAACATTGTTTCGGAAAATCGTTCCCTATCAAAATTTAGAGTAAAAAAAACGTAGGGTGGGTACTTCGTTATAACCCACCATTTTTCAACTTTCAATTCCGAAATCATAATTTAGTGGTGAAGGTATTATTTTTAATTTGATAATATCAGAATTGTCGGAGTGCAAAATGCACCTTGTATTGGAACTTAAAGTACAACGCAAGTTTTGCACCAACATAAATTTCGGTTTTAATATGATATTGTTTAATATATTTATTTTGAATTAAGATATTCTAAAATTGCAAATTGTACAATATTTTTATTATTTTTTACAATCAGTTTGCTAAAATTGATAAATTGGAGTCCAAACCTTCAGGTTTGGTTGGAACGCCAAAATCTAAAGGTTTCGAGGTTTAAGTTTTTGCGCGCAAAAATTTATAACCTTGAAAGGACTCCAATTTCAATACATTGGAGTGTTAGGAATGGTCACGAAATAACGTCCTGTTTTGGCTTAGTTACCACCGCTGGAATTATACTGATTATAACGAATTTTGGGGACACCTACCTTTTTACCCCCCTAACCCCCCGTACACCGGGGGAAGTCCCAAAATAGAAAAATTAAAGCAAAGTGTCGAATGATGTTTGGTTCCACCCGTGTACGGGGGGTTAGGGGGGTATGGTGTCCCCAAAATCTGTTACAATCAGGAATTATAATAGTGGAACCGGTAAAATTAGAGATATAGGGAAATTATTTCATGACCATTCCTTACCTAAGAGTGTTACCTATTTTGACTGAGAATTTTCAATTTTCTGCAAAATGGCATGAGCAATCATCACGTCTTCTAAATCCAGTGCATTCTTTTCAGAGAGTTTTTCTAAATCTCTCTCACCAGCCAATATCCGACGAGTAGCATTAATGAGCTTAGCCCACCCTTTATCCTTCCTTTGTTGTAACATCGGTTTCAGCTGTCTTTTGAGCTTGGGTTGGAAAATCGTTGTCACTACAGCATCAATAAATTCCTTGTGTCGCTGTAAATCTTGTTGCGCTTTCGGAGAATTGATTTTTGCCTCTCTTGCCAAGCGTCGATACATTTTTTCGTGAGTAGCGTTTTTCTGCTGTTTAGCAATCTTTGCTAAGAGGGTATAAGTTTTCCAAATCTCTACTGTACCAGAATCAAAATGTCTTTGGAGCGTGACGGCTTCTTCTGCCAATTGTCTTGCTTCCTCAAGACGTTTAGGTTGTTCGTGCAATAAGTCAGCAAGTTCTGCAACACCTATTGAAACACCTAACCAATTTTCTGCGGCTTTATCAACTTCAATGGTTTTGCGTATCCAAACTTCTGCTTCTTGGGGATTGCCAATGGCTTTGCTGACTTGGGCTAATTGTTTCCACGTTTTTGCAGTACCTGCTAAGTCGCCTTGTTTTTCCATTAATTGTGCTGCTTGACGATACGATTGTTCGGCTGCTGCCCATTGTTTGGCTTGTTCATGGACTTTTCCTAAGTTAAACCAAGTCTCAGCTTCAAGCAGTGGCTCGTTCAATTGTTGAAAACGGATTAATGCTTCGCGGTGGCGTTGTTCTGCTTCTGGCAAGTTGCCTTGTAATGTAGCCAATATGCCCAATTGATCTTGGATAGCTGCTTCACTATGTGTGTCTCCCACTTTTCTCATAATGGGCAGAGCAGTTTCATACGCTTTTCTCGCGCCGTCATACTCCCCTTTATTTCTCAACACTGTTGCTAAATAAGTTTGCATACGCGCAATTTCTCGCTGGACAGTTTGGGAAGGTTTTAATTCTGCCAGTTCGAGCAATGCTTGTTGGAAATAGTTTTCCGCTTTGGGGTTTTCTTGTTCGGCGAGACAACGCCCTAACCAACCTAAAGTGACACAACGCGCATAACTTTTTGTTTTCCCTAATTGATTTAGGATTCCCTGGAATATAGTCTGTGCTTCTTGATAATGCGCTGCTGCATAAAGTTGCTCACCTTCTTTAGAACGTGCTAGAAATTCTTCCTGAGAAGTGATCGGCGTTGTAGGCATTACCGTTTTGGGAGTTGCGGTAGGCATAGCCTTAGGGGAGGGAGTAGCTATTGGTGCTATAGCAGGTAGCGGTTTTTCCGCAGTTGCCATAGTCAATTCATTTTCATTCGCATTGTTTTTTAAATTGGCATTGGTGGACATTGCTAGTTCATTTTCTGGAACAAAGCGGGCATGATTATCCATAGCCAATTCGTTTGTGTCATCAATATTCAGACTCGCGTTATTTTGCGTAACCGATGCGCTGTCTATTTCTAAGCTATATGGTGTTACTAATTCATTGACACCATTCATTTTTAAGCCAGACGCAATAGGTTTGTCAGTGGTGTTAGTTCTTAAGTCAGCATGGTTTGGGTGTGTTGAAAACGCTTGGTTAGCACTCAAATGGGAATCAAATTCATCATCATCGTCCATTTTTAAGCCAGCATGTTCTTGGACAAACTGTGCGGACAGTTCTTGTTCATGTCCCAGTTTAAAACTGAAGTCATCACCATCGGAACCAGTTAGTTCATTTTCGCTGCCCAATTGAAAGCTGAAGTTGCCATTATCAGCATCTACATTCAATTCATTTTCGCTTTCAATCCCGAAATGAAAGTTATGAGCATTAGACTTTGTAAAACCTCTTTCTTCGTCAAACTTTAACCCAAAATCACTCAGGAACGATTTGACATTGTCAATAAACGATCCCATCCAGTCTTCTCCCGTTTCTACACCATTTTCTACGCTATTACGTATAGCGTTGAGAAAATTTGGTAATTCCTTTTGTTCAATCGCACGAGTTTGAGCAGGATTTTGACTTTCTTCACCAAACAGGAAGTTAGAGAGTTCATAATAGCCCTGAAGATAACGGTTTTTTAAAGTCGGTTTTTCTTTTGGTGATAATCGTCCTTTCAACACAGGAATTAGAGACGGATGAAATTTTAGGTAAGGTATCGTTACGCCTTCTAAAATTTCAGGCAGCATCAGATTATTGCTTTCTAAATTACCGCGTAATACCCGCCATTGTTCGTCTGGAATTTCAGTGACGGATTGTAACACATTTTCAAACGCGCCTCCTTGAAATATGCCCAATCTTGGTAAGTAGGGTTGTACTTGTGCATCGAAACTGTCCAAAGTCAAGGTTAATAAAACAACCAGTGCTTTATTTGATTTTGGCAGTTCATCAGGGATTAAGCCTAATAATTTTCTTAACCGTTGACTCAATACCTCCACTTGTTCTTTTTGGAGTTGGCACGCTAACAAATTGATAGATAAAGGATGATAGTTAATGCGTTCCAAAACATCTTCTACCGCTTCCTGTTTTGGCATACCGTGTGTGAGTCGTTCCGGTGTTGATTTCATCAAGGCATCAAAATAACGTAATGCCTCTTTTTCTTCCAAGGGATTTAGCGACATTTGATAATAGTGTTGATTGCCATTCTTTGGAAAAGCGGGATGATGTAAGTTGAGTTGGCGCGTTGTGATTAAAACACAACTTTGACCAGATTCTGACCACTTTTGAGCCACATCTAAGAGTTGACGTAATGCATCTTCTTTGTTTTGAGCCTGCCAGCTTGATTTTTCAAGGCGATGTTCTTTGGTTTCATTCTCCCCTTCTTCATCCGAGATGAAGGATCGTTTCTCTTCTCTCCCTTGAAGAATATCTTCCCTTTCTTCTTGGTCATTTTCTCCAAAAAGGTTAACAAAATGGGTTTCATCTTCATCATCAGTAATAAGGGATTGTTCTTTTTCTTCGTTGACAAGTAAAGAGGCATTTCCTTTTCCAATCATATTGAAAGGGCGTGAAGTTTTCCCTTTTTCCCTTTTTCGGGAATGGTGCTCATAATGATTGGAATTCTCCATTTCTCCCTGATGAAAATCGCCTTCCTCTTGTATATCGCTAGAAAGCGCAATCGCTTCCAAATTATCCAAAATCAATAAAGTAGGTACACGGCGTAAAACATACGTTGCTGCATCAGCATCTAACAAATTTTTCTGAAAGACTGAAGCCATTGTGCTGACAGCAACACTTACAGGATCGAGTCCTTGACAGTTAGTATAATCAATAAACACCACGCGCTTAAACATACCATTGTGCTGTAACCAACGACCTGTTTCTTGCACTAAGCAAGTCTTACCTTGTCCTCCAATACCATTAATACTGACACGCCGTTTACCGTGTCCAAACAAATATTCAATTTCTCCCAATTCACGATCTCGCCCAAAAAAACCTACTTTTTGTAAAGGGGGGATATTTGACGGGAGATAGCGTGTGTTTTCAACGAACTCAGTTTTGTCATCAGACGACAGTTGAGTTAATAAGGCTTTATCTTGTCCTTGTTGATACAATACGGGTATAAACCAATCATGTAAACATTGGATGAGTTGCCCCGTTTCGCATTGTTGAGCATCTTCAAACAAAGTAACACGCGCATTGTCTAAAGCCACTCCAATTTTTTGTCCTTGCGACAAACCCTCATAAAACCGTTCAAATAATTTTTGCGTGACTGGCATTAATGCCGAATGACGCATTGCTAACACAAAAGGAACACCCATCGTTGTCAGTTGTGTTGCGACACTGTTTATATTTTCTTTTTCGTTTTTTTCGTTAGCCGATTGACGAGCGGATAAAACGACTAGCGAAACATGGTGTTGATTGAGGACATTGGCTAATAACGGTGCAGGGACTAATTGGCTTTTGCCATCTTCTTTTTCAAACAACAAGTAAGCGGTATTTTTACCAATTTCAACAGGGGTGGTTTTTAAATCTTTAGCCAATGCGTTAATGTGAATTTTGGCTTCTTGTACTAAATCACCCTTTTTATCAAGAATACCGATGCCGTCAAAATGTAAAATATCAACGCGAGGTAAATTTTCATCTTCCAATCGTTGACGCAGATTTTTCAAGGTTTGCGGGCGCAAAAATTCCACGGTCACTCGATCCGCCGCACATTTATCTAAAGCATTTAGTACCGCTTGTGCATTAGCCCGATGATTAAAAAATCCCACATTGCTAGGATTGCTAATCACAAATAAGAGGTGTAGCTGTTTTTTAGGGTTGATTTTAAAAGACTTTTGACCATAACCCGATAAACGGCGACGAATAGAAATCCGGGGTTGCTGATAAACTAAAAAATTACCATGACTGCCCGTTTCATGTAGCAATTCCCAAGGTAAACCTAAAATAGCAGGATGTTCTGTGGTAATGCTTAGTAAACGTAGAGATTCGTCATCATTTTGAAATGTTTTAAAAAGACGATAAGCTGCTTTATGAGAAAATACTCTATTAAACAGTGCTTTACCTAAAGATGGCAATTTTTTGACGATTTGTGCTGTCTTAGCATCTTCATCGGCATTGTAATGGGTGGCATAATTTTTCAAATATGAGCCCAGTTGTTGCAATTCTTTATGAGAAAGCGGTGATGTAAAACTTAACAGTTCGGTATTTTCACGATTATCGTCATCTATTAAACGGACGCTAACGTGTTGAGAGTCTGGAAAATAAAGATTGAGTTCTAAGGGCATGGTGATAATTCCTTATTCATTTTTGGATATGGCTTAAAAATGATTAACGTGTTGGAGTCCAAACTTTCAGGTTTGGACAAAAAAATCCTTGCTCTGTAAATGGTTTGAAGTCCAAATGATACTTTTTGCGGTAAAAAATTTTAAAACAATTAATAATTAGTAATTTCCAATTTCTAAACTTTATTTGTAACTACTCAGTCTCATGATGAGTGTTAATACTTTTTTATAAGGAGTGACGCTGGAACGTCACGAAATGCGTTCCAACGCTGGAGCGTCAATGCCATTGAATTAAGCAATGTAGGCTGGGTAGAGCGATAGCGAAACCCAGCGTTTTCTAGGGTTTGGTGGGTTTCACTTCGTTCTACCCACCCTACAAATATCCCTGATTGTAACAGATTTTGGGGACACCAGACCCCCCTAACCCCCCGTACACGGGTGGAACCAAACATCATTTGACACTTTGCTTTAATTTTTCTATTTTGGGACTTCCCCCTGTGTACGGGGGGTTAGGGGGGGTGTCCCCAAAACTCGTTATAATCAGAAATATCCTTAAGTTAATGGCATTGACGCTGGAGCGTTGGAACGAGAGGCTATTTCCAATTTCTAAACTTTATTTTTAAGTGAATAATTTATAAGTAGTATCCATTTGAAAATTTCATTTTCGTGTCATTTCGATGTTCCACGTTGGTTGAATGTAACAAAGTAATCTAAAGATTATTTCAAATAATGGTGGTTATATCCTCCAGAAAAGTTTTGTTTTTAGAAATGAGGATTTAATAACTGAAAAAACGCTTGAACCAAACCTGACAGGTTTTGAAAACCTGTCAGGTTTAAACGTGGACATTATTAAATCTTTAGTTTGGGATTTTATAAAATCTTCGTTCCTTAGTAAAAACCTGTTAGGTTTGGCACGAAACTTTTCTGGACAACTTATAGCCATCTCC
>JAUCGK010000231.1 GCA_030378085.1 Candidatus Parabeggiatoa sp. HSG14 | reverse complement strand
CAGGGGGAAGTCCCAAAATAGAAAAATTAAAGCAAAGTGTCAAATGATGTTTGGTTCCACCCGTGTACGGGGGGTTAGGGGGGTGTCCCTAAAATTATTTGAAGTACAGTGCGTAACATCAGTTATTTAAATAAAGTTGTTATTGGTAATTGTTGTCCGTTTACTTGTAAAATACCATCTGATAATTGCATTTGGCTACGGTAATAATCAGATTTATTTTTAGCAGGTATTAATAATCCTCGATCTAGCCATGTTTTTGAGTATTGTTTTACTTTACTAGATATCGTAGATGTCTTTTCAGACAATACCGTTTTTTTTCCATCCAATAAAGATTGAGAGATAAGCATATCAAGTTGTACATTTAAAGCATTCAATAGTAGAGATGGATTAAATAATACTAAAAAATTTCCATCAAACGATTCCACTTTTACTCGCATTTTACCGCGTAATTTACCCTTTGGCGTGTTTACATTTAGCTGATTAATAGTAAATTCGGGCGCGTTTTTTAACAACGTAAGTCCATACGGCATTAATCTGAACATTGCTATATTGCTCTGTTGTGTCACTGATAATCCTTGATGATGCATTTTTACTAACGTATTTTTGATGCGGCTTAAAGTAGGGACATGCCAATTTTGTATTTTAAAATCAATGTAACTGGAACCATAATTTTTGTTATCAACAGATATTTGTTGTAATTTTGTTTGTACAGCGACCATTAAATTATCATTAACAATGTTGTTTTTAGCTATCAGCTTAAGCCCTTCTAATTTTACGGGTTGGATGAGCTTACTCGCTAGTTGGACATTTGCAATGCTTAAATCACCAGTACCTTGCATAAAATTTGCTTTACTTGGTTGCACATCTGCATTAAGCGAGAGTCCTTGCATTACTATTTGACCTTGATCCGTTTTTAACTGTATTTGTGGACTATGTATTTCTGCCAAGATGGTCGCAAAATTATGCTTAACATATACATTGCCATGCAAACCTTGCCATTGTAAATGAGCATTATCATTTTTTAATGTTAACGAGGGTATTTTTAGCGTACTTACACTATCCCCATTAATTTGAACTGTGGTATGCACTTCCAATAATGGTGCATCAGCTATAGCCTGCTCTTTCTGTAAAGAAATCTTAGTTAATTCAATATGAGGATTGAGAGTATGTAAAGTCGTCCTAATTAAGGTGGATTGTACTGGTAAAAAACCATGATCAATTTCATGCGCCAAAATAAAATGGCCTTCTTTGGAATTTAAGTCAGAAACCCCTATTGGTTCAAAAGTGGATTGTGCATAAGAACGAAGCCAACCTCGCTGATAGGTAGTATCCACCAATTTTAAATTAGCGACTGGATAAAATTCATGATTGAAATGCGTGAATTGTCGTTCTACTTCAACTCCTGTCCAATAAGGGATACCACTACTGCCTGTGACAAATATTAAAAATGCTACTAATAGTAAAATTTTTTTCATAACCATTTATTCCTATCATAAAAAATTCCAATTATCAATTACCAATTATTAATAATGTGCTACTCTAGCGTATTCAAAAAAAATGACTTTATTCATTATATTTTATAATAGTCATAAAATAGTTCGTTGTTTACTGGAGTCCAAACCTTCAGGTTTGGCAGACATCCAAACCTAAAGGTTTCGAGGTTTCAGTTTTTGCGCGCAAAAACTGAAACCTCGAAAGGACTCCACCAAGCAGCTCAGAAAAGTCAAATTTGTTCCCACGCTGAGTATAAATGGAGTTTAAAACAAAGCTTTGCTTTCAATAGGGCTACTAAATCTGTTGACTACAAAATTCGATAGAACAATATACCACTGCTAAAAATTAAAAACCAAATATTATGTTTTTTGAAAATAAAAATAAGTCCATATTACGTATCCGCGTTAAGATTTGTGGAATTACGCGCCCTCAAGATGCGATACTAGCGGCTAAAGCTGGGGCTGATGCTATCGGTTTAGTTTTTTATGACAAAAGTCCACGTACTGTTTCAGTCGCACAAGCACAAACAATTCTTCAAACATTGCCACCATTTGTAACAGTGGTTGGTTTATTTGTTGATGCTGATCCTGCTTTTGTTTCTGATATTTTGACACAAGTGCCATTAGATATACTGCAATTTCATGGTGAAGAACCACCCGATTACTGTCTACAATTTCATAAACCCTATATTAAAGCGGTACGCATACGTCCAGATATCGATATACTCGCTTTTATCAAACGCTATACTCATGCCAAAGCTTTATTATTAGATAGTTATGTGCAAGGTGTTAAAGGTGGTACTGGTATCGTATTTAACTGGCAACAAGTCCCAGCCCATTTATCTAAACCCATTATCGTCGCAGGCGGCTTAACAGTAGATAATGTAAGCCAGGCTATCCAAACCTTACGCCCTTATGCTGTTGATGTGAGCAGTGGTGTTGAATCTACTAAAGGCATTAAAAACGCGGACAAAATGGCCGCATTTATGAAAGGAGTCTCAATAACAATGGCGAAAACCTCTGATACAAAAAAAGTACCTGATGCTTATGGTCATTTTGGACCTTATGGTGGTTCTTTTGTACCTGAAACTTTAATTCAACCACTAGAAGAATTGCAACAGGCTTATGAACATTATGTTAAAGATTCCACATTTTTAGCCGAGTTTAACGATGATTTACATCACTATGTTGGGCGGCCTTCACCTTTGTATCATGCTGCACGTTGGTCTGAGCAATTAGGGGGCGCACAAATTTACCTAAAACGTGAAGATTTAAATCACACAGGTGCTCATAAGATTAACAATACTATTGGGCAAGCTTTACTCGCTAAACGTATGGGCAAAACCCGTATTATTGCCGAAACGGGTGCAGGACAACATGGCGTAGCTACTGCAACCGTTGCCGCACGATTTGGTATGGAATGTGTTGTATATATGGGCGCAAAAGACATAGAACGCCAAGCCATCAATGTTTATCGTATGCGTCTTTTAGGAGCTGAAGTTTGTGCTGTCAATTCTGGTTCAAAAACTCTAAAAGACGCACTCAATGAAGCCATGCGTGATTGGGTAACCAATATTGATAATACTTTTTATATTATTGGTACTGTTGCAGGACCGCATCCTTATCCAGTGATGGTGCGCGATTTCCAAGCTGTCATAGGGAGAGAAACTCGCCAACAAATTAAGATATTAGCAGGACGCTTTCCTGACATTCTAATAGCTTGTGTTGGTGGTGGTTCTAATGCAATCGGTTTGTTTTATCCCTTTTTGGATGATCAAAAAATTACCATGTATGGCGTAGAAGCAGCAGGGGAGGGTTTAGAAACAGGTCGTCATGCTGCTCCATTAAATACCGGTAAACCTGGTGTTTTGCATGGTAATCGGACTTACTTGATGACAGATGATAATGGACAAATTCTTGAGACACATTCCATTTCAGCAGGGCTAGATTACCCAGGCGTTGGACCAGAACATGCTTGGTTAAAAGACAATGGGCGCGTTCAATATGTGGCAGTGACAGATAACGAAGCTTTGAATGCCTTTCACGATTTAACACGCTTAGAAGGTATTATACCTGCCCTAGAGTCGAGTCACGCGCTTGCTTATTGTAAAAAAATAGCCCCAACCCTCGAAAAAAATAAAATTATTGTCGTTAATCTATCAGGGCGCGGAGACAAAGACATTCACACCGTTGCAACGCTAGAAGGAATCACAATATGAACCGTATGAACCGTATAACAACATGTTTCGATAACTTACGTGCCAAAAAACGCGCCGCCTTGATTCCTTTTATTACGGCTGGTGATCCTAATTCTGAAATGACAGTATCACTGATGCATACTTTAGTCGAAGCTGGGGCCAATGTGATTGAATTAGGTGTTCCTTTTTCTGATCCGGTGGCAGATGGTCCTGTGATTCAACGTGCTAGCGAGCGAGCAGTCAGTAAAGGAATAGGTTTACGTGATGTTTTAGACATAGTAAAAACTTTTCGGGCGCAAAACCAAACCACGCCTGTTGTCTTAATGGGCTATTTTAATCCTATAGAAATAATGGGGTATGAAACTTTTGTCCAAACGGCTCAATCAGTTGGCGTAGATGGTATCTTAACAGTTGATTTACCCCCTGAAGAGGTCACGGAGTTTACTACATTATTGCGTTCACACGAGATAGCTTCGATTTTTCTCGTTGCACCAACAACAGCGACAGAACGCATTAAACGCTTATGCCTCCAAGCAGAAGGCTATTTGTATTATGTTTCAGTCAAAGGTGTTACAGGGAGTGCTAATCTTGATGTTATGGCTGTTGCAGACAAAGTTGCCGAAATTCGGCAATATACAGATTTACCAATAGGAGTCGGTTTTGGTATTAAAAATGCGGAGTCGGCTGCAAAGATTGCTAAAATTAGTGATGCGGTGATTGTTGGGAGTGCTTTAGTGCAATTGGTTGAAACAGAACCTCAAGATAAGTTGTTGGGAACGATAGGAACATTTTTGCGGGAATTGCGGGAAGCGACGGATGCGCCGTAATACTTGTTGATCAGTTGATCATTATTAATTGGCTTTCCCAATACCTGTGAATGAAAATACGTTATTGAATAACAATCAAATAACAGCTATTTTTAAATAACGAGATGACTTAACGCATAAAATTTTTCATTCACGGGTATTGAGTTTTATAGCGTTTCCCGATTGCGTCAGGTACAAGTCCCCTTCTTAATTTAGGAGGGGATTTATGGGGAGGTTGTACTTTATCCAATCGGGAAACGCTATAGCCTAATACAGAAGAACGGAAATTTCAGGGCTACCTAAACTTTGTAGTTTCTGGTCATGGAATGAGCGAATTTCCCGAAATAACATGGTATGGAAATTTCTGCTTACTGCATTAATACTTTTGGTTTTGAGATTTAGTTTAGATAACTCATGTTACACACAACGCTTCTTCAGTGTTGGGAGCAGAGGGAGCAACCCGTTGTAATGTTTTAAAGCTAATCCTTAAAAAAAAGAGTGGTAATTCGATAGATTTGTAGAGACGCGATTCTCGCGTCTCAGCTTGCATCGTAAATACTCATGGAAATGACCTGTAAGCCTTATTACTGGTTTCTGTCGAGCATTTAGAGACGCGAGCATCGCGTCTCTACAACATAATCATAGAATGATTTATAGCAAATCATTATTTTTTAGAAATTTAAATATCGAGTCTCGTAGAAACACTGTGCGTAACATCAGTTAGATAAGATATAGTTTTTCAGGTAAATAATTTCACTTATTGAAAAGTCAGCAATAATTTTTTTTGATTTTTGAAACTATTTATCTGAACGTCTATAGGTTATTTTTCAAGGAATGAGGATTTAATAATTTGCAAAATTTTGGTGCTAAACCTGTCAGGTTTCAACTTTCGTATTTTATTGAATCCTCATTCCTAAGTTCCTTAATTTCAGATACTTTTCACTTTTAGTTTTTCACTTTTAGTTCTCTTCATGTCATTCTTTCAACTTCTTCGGCAATTACTACATAACGGCGATTATTTTTTCCAGTACAAGGATAGCAACTGACTAAGGTTAAGCGTCGATTTAAGCTAGGCTCTACCCAATAAGTATCTGTTTTGTCAACAATATAAATGGCCGAAATTTGATAGTGCCAACGCCCGCTACGAAAAGATTCAAGCACCAGCATATCGCCAAGTTTTAACGATTTTAAGAAACTAAAATAGGTATTATGATGCACAGCATTAAGTACACTGTTACCCAGTTCACCTGGTTGTACACTACTATCAGAATGTCCTAATGCAAAAGCCGACATACCCTCATTGGCACGAGAAAGGATTATTTGATCCAAGTTTAAACGTGGTACATATAAGCGTGCAAGGGGCCACGTATTTGCCCATGGCCAGGGTTTGACTTGGTGACCACTGGCTTGTGTACGTACCCAAGCAGTATGTAGCAAGCTATGTGCTAACCAACTTTGGACATATACTTCTTTACCTTGACTAAATTGCCATGTCGTCATGCCAATAGCAATTGCAAGGATTGTATTTCCCCATCTAAAAGATTTTTTCATGGGACCCTCACTAATACGCTTTTTAGCCAACTGACCATTTTTAAAGTTAGCCAGCCAACGATAATAACAATACAATGCCCATAAGTATCACAGATACACCAGCCGATGTTAACAGGCTCACACCTAAAAAATTGAGCAAACTGATAAATGGTGAAGTTTGTGTACCCGGTTTGGCAGAATTCATAATAATTCCTCAATATCAGACTAGTTATATAATAAAAGAGTCACCATTTTTAGGCAATAGTCTTGCTAAAGTGTACTCAATTCAAATCAAAACTCAGATTATTTTAATACTCGACTATCAAGTTTTTAAAAGATTGATGATTGTTAAGCGAGAAACGCAAGCATTGCGTCTCTACCAAATTCCATAAATATGTAGAGACGCGATGTTCGCGTCTCCGAGGCTCGTGTCTCACTCTTGGATTCCACTGTCACAATAAAAACTTGATAGTCGAGTTTAAGTAATCATTAGAGTTTATAGCAATTTAACACAACTTATTGATTTTATTGATTTTCCTATTTTGAGAAAAGTAATAAAATCAAGCACTTAAATTTAATCGGTATGATGTCTATTTAAGTAGGAGTAAGTTTACAACCTGCTCTTCATTGTTTTATGTTATTTTTAACGTGACAGACAGGATTGCAAACCCCATTCTGTCGTATCAAATTATATGTTTATTCAAAAACATTAGGCATCGTAGTTATTTTACTTGATTACTCCAATTCAATAAATAGTGCTTGCTAATAATGATCACGACATTATCTTATTCTAAATATATTTATATTTTTTTATGGTTAATTTTTTTTAAAATTTACCGGTTTATTTTGATAAAGAGTTAAAAACAAATTTTTGAAATTTAAAAATATTTTATAACTAACAGTAACTTAATAAGTTATGCAAAAGTTATTCCAAATAATTTTAGTTAAAAATTCATTTTTGTAATTTGAAAATATCTTAAGGCGATTTCTGGAAAAAAAATTTCCCTGTTAAAATCACCCAAAGTAAATTTTTGACTCTAAGTAAGAGGAGAAACGGAGTCCAAAATTTATTTTGGATATTTAAGATGCTCCCTAAATTTTATACTAAGGAATGAGGCTTTAACAACTTTTTAATTTTTAAAAATAAGGTTTAATTTTGGGTATTATTGAATTCTCATTAATGCTGTCATAAGCTGATTTTTTTCTGTAAAACGTAAATTGTTACGATGTAAAGTATAACTTTTTTTTTCCATTTTCTGAAAATTCTTACTCATAAAGAAATGGATTTCTTAAAATTAATCTTTAATTTTTTATTATGTTATGTCACAGTACACGCAAATTATTCGTGAAGGTTTATGGAGTAATAATCCTGGTTTTGTCCAATTATTAGGTCTTTGCCCTTTGTTAGCGGTAACAGGTACACTTATTAATGGTTTAGGTTTGGGCATTGCAACCACCTTAATTATGATGGCTTCTAATGTCACCGTTTCATTGATTCGTCATATTGTTCCAAATGAAATCCGTTTGCCGGTATTTGTTTTGATCATTGCTTCATTTGTCACAGCAGTCGAAATGATTCTTAAAGCTTTTTATTATGACTTATATCTAGCATTGGGTATTTTTATTCCTCTCATTGTTACCAATTGTTCAGTCATAGGACGCGCTGAAGCGTTTGCCTCTAAACAACCGGTAAATTATGCATTTTTTGATGGGTTAATGATGGGATTAGGTTTTACTTTTGCCTTAGTCATGCTAGGTGGGTTACGTGAACTATTGGGACAAGGCACTTTGTTTGCTCAAGCAGAATTAATGTTTGGACAAGCTGCACAATGGATGACTATTACAGTTTTTGAAAATTATCGGGGCTTTTTATTAGCGGCTTTACCACCAGGCGCATTTTTTGGATTGGGATTATTGATTGCTCTCAAAAATGCTATAGACAGACGCTTGGCTCGTCCTATTGAACAACAACCAATAACTTTGGTAACTTCACAGCCACAAAGTGCTGTTTGATGAGTAATCTCTAAAGGAATCCAAACTTTAGTTTGGTAGTATTTTGAACAAGATTAAACAGATTGAAAGATTAACCGACAGTAAAAATTAGTCTGATTATAACGAATTTTGGGGACACCCCCCTAACCCCCCGTACACAGGGGGAAGTCCCAAAATAGAAAAATTAAAGCAAAGTGTCGAATGATGTTTGGTTCCACCCGTGTACGGGGGGTTAGGGG
>JAUCGK010000230.1 GCA_030378085.1 Candidatus Parabeggiatoa sp. HSG14 | reverse complement strand
CAAAACCTGCCAGGTTTCCAAAACCTGGCAGGTTTGATCGAGAAATTATTTTTCTGAACATCTATAAATCTTTAATATTAGTTTCGGGAAATCCACTTTGTGCAATTCCCGAAATTCTTATAAGTCCCGTATTCTTAAGGACACATCCAACTAATTCCTTCAATATCGGTATAAAGCGTATCTACTGGCAATGGCACGGTGTCTTTAATTGAACAACTGGCAATGTCAAACGAGTGAATACGAGTATCACTGGCGATATGCCGACCAAATAATAAGGTACCGTCTGCTAACATATCCAAGGCTTCAACTTGTGAAGGAAAGCCTTTACACGTTTCTGCCACTGTACCATTTTCAACTTGATACAAAACATTACCCGATGCCGCATAAAGTATTTCCCCCGTATTATCCCAAGTCAGGCTTTCAACTTCAGCACGGGAGGCGACTATTTCAGTTTTGGCGCAAACGCCATTTTCAATCTGTTCGATATCAATGGTAAACAACCCTTCGCCATCTGCCCAACCCCATAACGTGTTGTATTGTGGATGGAAGGATATTGCGGAGACTTCGCCTAAACCGGTGCTACAAACGGGAGTCAATGTGCCATTGTCTTTGTCGACTTGATAAAGATAACCTTGTTCTAAACCTTTCGCAGTATCATCACCGGAAGAGACGTAAAGTGTTTCGGTTTGTGGGTGGATATCCATTCCTTCGATGTCGTGTCCAAAATGAGTTGCGCCCAAGGCTTGGATTTCAAAATCATTATCCGGGTTAATGGTAAAGAATTGGGAGTTATTCAATCCACCATCATGTAAGGCATAGACTAAACACGGTTCTGGACAGGGAATTATTGTTTGTGTATTTGTCCAATTAGGACCTAGTCTATTAATAAGCCACTCAATCAGGTTTGGATCAGTAGCGGTTAAGTGGTTGCTATACAATCTCAAATAAAATCTTTCCTCAAGTTCACCCTCTTTGTTGGGCACTTTATAAGTCAGGTTCGCTAATGAAGGTGGGATTTCTCCACATAGTTCGTTATTGTAAAGATGAAGAACCCGCAAATTGCTCAGATCACCCAAAGAGTCAGGAATGGCTCCTGTGAGTTTATTGCCGTGCAGATAAAGAGTCAGTAAATTGCCTAAATCACCCAAAGATTCAGGAATGGAATCCGTGAGTTGGTTATCGTTTAAAAGGAGATTTCGTAAATTACTCAAATTACCCAAAGAGTCAGGAATGGCTCCTGTGAGTTGGTTATTACTCAAACTAAGATAATACAATTTTTCCAACTTTCCCAAAGAATCTGGAATAATACCACTTAGTTCATTGTTGTATAAATATAGGTACACTAAATTGTTCAAATTTCCTAATGATTTAGGAATTTTACCATTCAATTGGTTATCATTCAGGTAAAGTCTTTGTAGATTATTTAAATTACCTAGCGATGCTGGGATAGTGCCAACCAGTTGGTTACTACCCAAATGGAGAACTTGCAAATTATTCAAGTTCCCCAAAGATTCTGGAATGGAACCAGTCAATTGGTTATTGTTTAAACCAAGACTTTGCAAACTATTAAATCCCCAATTTCCTAAAGATTCAGGAATAGTGGTAAACTGATTGCCACCCAACCAGAGCTGTCGCAAATTATTCAAGTTCCCCAAAGAATCGGGAATAGTACTGCTTAATTCATTGTTGTGTAACTGAAGGGACACCAGATTACTTAAATTTCCCAAAGAATCTGGAATAATACCACTTAGTTCATTGTTGTATAAATATAGGTACACTAGATTGTTCAAATTTCCTAATGATTTAGGAATGGAACCACTTAGTTTATTGCTGTTCAGGTAGAAGTATACCAGATTACTTAAATTACCCAACTGTTCTGGTATAGTGCCACTGAGGTTATTTCCGCCCAAAATTAATCTTTGCAAATTGCCCAAATTCTCCAAAGATTTAGGGATAGTTCCACTGAGTTCGTTACTGGACAGATAGAGATATAGTAGATTGCTCAAATTCCCCAACGACTCAGGAATAGTGCCACTTAGTTTGTTGTTATGCAAGTAAAGTTGTTGCAAACTGTTTAAATTACCCAAAGACTCTGGAATAGAACCAGTCAATTGGTTATTGTTTAAACCAAGACTTTGCAAGCTATTAAACCCCCAATTTCCTAATGATTCAGGAATAGTCGTAAACTGATTGCCACCCAACCAAAGCTGTTGCAAATTATTCAAGTTCCCCAATGATTCTGGGATAGTACCACTTAGTTTGTTACTGGACAGATAGAGATATACCAGATTGTTCAAATGCCCTAAAGAATCAGGAATAGAGCCACTTAATCGGTTATATTGTAATTGGAGAGTCTGCAAATTGCTTAAATTTCCCAATGATTCTGGGATAGTGCCACTAAGTTTATTTTTGTTCCAATAATTGCTCAAAATGAGACTTTGTAAATTTTCTAAGTTTCCCAATGATTCTGGGATAATACCACTCAATTGGTTTTCACTCAGGTTAAGTTGCAGCAAATTGCTCAAATTTCCCAATGAATTAGGAATAACATCTGTCAATTGGTTAGATTGCAATTGGAGAATCTCCAAATTACTCAAATTTCCAAGCGACTCAGGAATAGAACCACTCAATTGGTTGCCGTGCAGGTAAAGATACACCAAATTGGTCAAATTACCCAAAGATTCAGGAATGGAGCCACTGAGCTTATTTTTGTTCCTATAATAACTGCTCAAATTGAGAGTCTGTAAACTTTCCAAGTTGCTCAACGATTCTGGGATAGAACCGCCAAGCTCATTGTAGTACAGATTGAGTACCGTGACATGTCCATCATTACATGACACACCATACCAATCACAAGGCGTATTTGTCTCATTCCAGCCTGTGTTGTTTTTCCAGTTCTGCCCATCGGTGCTGTGATATAAATCAACAAGGGCTTCACACTCGGTTTGTGGAATTTCTGTGACTGCACAATCAGTTGCAGCTTGTGTTAAGGGCAGCCAACTTAACAACAAGCAAGTTAATCCTAGCAACGGGGTAAAAAGATGTTTATTTGACATTGCGTGTTCTCCGTTAAATTTATTAATGTCCAAACCTGCCAGGTTTTTAAAACCTGGCAGGTTTAGTTTCGGTGGGTATCTATAATAGATATTTGAGCTGTACAAAACAAGTAACAATTTTGTAACATGAGATGTAACATTTTGACAAGAATTACAGGGATTATGTTTTATATCAATGTGTTAACCAATTTGTAGAGACACACGGCCGTGTGTCTTGGAGGAGTCCAAAATTTATTTTGTAATTTTTATTACAGTAATTTGTGTTACAATATTTTGATGAAATTCTATAACCGTGAAACAGAAATCAAACAACTATTAAAATGGTCACGCCAAGCTGAAAAAGGGCAATCAAGCCTGACGTTATTGCTAGGTCGCCGCCGTGTGGGTAAAACAGCATTACTTCAACAAGTCTACCAAAACAAAAAAGCACTTTATTTATTCATTTCACGCAAATCTGAACCATTGCTTTGTGAAGAGTTTGCAGATCAGATACGCACACAGCTAGACATCCCCATTTTCGGCCAGCCCAAACGATTAAGCGACATCCTATCTATCCTATTTGAATATACAAAGCAACATCCTTTAACAGTTATATTGGATGAATTTCAGGATATTGCCCGTCTTAACAACGGTTTTTTTTCCGATCTGCAAAACCTTTGGGATCAAAATCGTTTGCACAGTCGCATACATCTTATATGTTGTGGGTCTTTATATTCACTCATGACAAAAATATTTCAAGACAGCAAAGAACCTTTGTTTGGACGTGCAGATAATCGTCTCAACCTACAACCGCTTAAGCCGCTTTATATTACTGAATTGCTAAAAGACCAAGTTCGCTTTAGTCCAGAAAATTTGTTGATTTGGTACACCTTAAGTGGTGGAGTACCAAAATATTTAGATTGGCTAACCAGAACCGATGTTAATTCTGAATTATGGCAGCAATGGTTGAGTGAACATAGCCTAGTCATTGAAGAGGGAAAGTATCGTCTTGTTGAAGAGTTTGGCGGTGAACAGAGTACATATTTCTCTATTCTTGCTTGTATTGCAAATGGAAAAACCAGCCGCAGCCAAATTGAATCGGTTTTGGAACTCTCAGTGGGGCCTTATCTGCAACGCTTAGAACGGGAATTTGAGATTATTCAACGAATAGTTCCTATTTTATCAAAACCCAATACTCGCCAAGTGAAATATCGTATGAGGGATGCTTTTTTAAGTTTTTGGTTTCGTTTTGTATATCACTATCGTAGTGCTGTTGAAATCGGTAATTTTAAATTTTTACAGAAAATGATTCAAAGAGATTTTGCTACTTACAGTGGTCAATGGTTGGAGCGTTTGTTTCAAGAGCAACTGGCGAATAGTGGTCACTACAGTGTTATTGGCAACTACTGGGAAGCTGGAAACAAAAATGAAGTTGATATTGTAGCACTGAATGAACTGGATAAAACTGCATTGATAGCGGAAGTTAAACGTAATCCTAAGCAGATTCGCCTAAGCCGCTTAAAAGAAAAATCCAGCAAGCTAGAACAACATTTAAAAGGCTATACTTTTGAATATCGTGGTTTATCTTTAGATGACTTGGGAAAAAACGATACCGAATATACTATAAGCGTTCAGAAGAATCAAAGTTATCAGACCTGACAAGTTTCTAAAACCTGTCAGGTATTTAGGCCAAAATATTTATCTGAAAATGGCAACGATAAATCGTTCCATGTATAAAACAGCAAAACTATCTACTGCGAAACTCCCGTACCCTAATTTCCAATTCTCAGTTTCTGACTTAATTTTTGATTATTGGGTAAAGAACCTGCTACGACAAAAAAACCAATGGTATCAAGACGAATTAAAGGTTTTTCAATACCTTGTAACAACATTTTATTTAAGGTGAGTTCATGATCCACGTTAGGAGTATCAGTTAAACCTGATTCACGTTGTTGTACTTTTTGGCGTTGCTTGAGACATTCATTCTGATGTTCAAGTTCTGTACGTGTTGCCGTTATTGCTTTGGTTAAACGTTCTTGAAAAGCGGCACTTTCTCGTAAACGATGTTCAGAGCTATCACGCACTTGTTGGCACAAATCTTTGAAAACAGTCGGTTCAATAACATTATGGAGAGCATCAAGACGACTCCCTAAATTAAAATCTTGGGAGATTGCTTGTGACATTTTATTACTATAGGGACGTTCAAGAACGCTTGAAATTGCTAAATTTGATACTTCCTCTAAATGAGAGTCCATAAGTAATGTTGTTGTCCAAGGTGGTAGAAATCCATCTGCCCGTCTTTGTAAACCAAACAAACTCTCATTTTCAAGGAGTACTTCTTTTAAAGGTTGAAGATCGGCTTGAACAATATAACATAACCGAAACCCCATCCAAATCGTATCTTGTCCCATCCAAGCAGAATTCATACGCCATGTGGCAAAAACAGTACCTCGATCATCCCATCGTAAAAGTTGTTCGAGAGTTTCAATCAACGGACTCCCACCACGTATAAGGTCAACATCTTGTTGACGTACTGCAATATTTCGTCGATAAGCGAGTGGTGTTTCCAAACTTGGCTTAAATAATGAATGCCAAGGTTCACGGGGTATCATAGTTCGTCTATCCCAACGTAGAGTAAAGGGTTCTTTGTTTTGAGATTTTGAAGAGAAATTGAGTTTAAGGACATCCAACAACCAAGCATTGACAGCCTGTTTAATGACTTCTTCATCTTCTTCAGCAATTTCTATAGCCTCAAATAAAGTTTGTCCTTCTTGTTTAGCCACTTGTTCAAGTGCGTGTTGTTCATCCAATTGCTTACGTTCAGTTTCGAGTTGGCTTTTCACTTCATCAAGGATATCATTTAATCCCTGCACTCCCAACCGATAAAATTGCAAAATTAACTTTTCTTCAATTTTCTCCAAAAGAATTTGTACATCAGAAACGGAACGATTAAATAGTTGAAAACCATTAGCTAACAATTCATACCATGCAAGCCACGGACTATCGTTTTCCTCAGAAGGTAACAATATACGATGGCGAATCATAGATTGAGTACGTCCAAATCTATCCAAACGCCCAATGCGTTGTTCCAAACGAGCTGGAGAAAAAGGGATATCCAAATGTAAAATAGCATCCGCAAAATGCAAATTTTGTCCCTCTTCACCATGACGATCACAAATGAGTACCCAAGCCCTTTTATCTGAAGCAAATTGATAAGCGGCTGACTGATCAGATAATTCTGATTTTGTTAATAATGTACAAACTTCAGATTCATCATCAAGCTCAGTAATAAGTCGTTGGTATAAATACTGTGCGTCAGTCGTAAATGAACTGAAAACAACTATCTTGATAAGACTGTTTGGTTTTTTCTGTTGTAGCACTTTTCTGAGTTGGATAAGACACTGAATAGCCACTGCATAACGATCAAATTTTCCTTTAGGTTCAGCCAAAATTGTTCGCATGGCCGCCTTAATTTCTATTTCACCTGAAAAACTTTGTGTTTCATCAAGTTTAAGCGTTTGAGCTAATTGATCCGCACCACTTCCCAATGCTTCAAATAAACGAACATAGCGACGCGCCCTTTGAATTTCTTCAGTAGGCTCATTCGCTAAATCACTTTTTGAAACCTCCCGCCATTGCTCTAATAGTTTTATTAAAGCGGGTAAACGCTCATCTTCATCAATCTCAACACGGATATGAGATAAATTGATGGGCTGTCCTTTCTCTATTTGAGGACCACGTGGCATAAATTCCCAGCCTTGTGTATCAGATCGCCGTGTTCGTATCACTCGATGGTCAATACGATAGGTTTCAGCAATGTATGAACGCAATTGATGGCAAATTTGGGGTGTTTGTTCAGTGTTGTTATTTTGAACGCTTGCGATAAATTTCTCGGCTAAATCAGTGGCTATTGCATCATCGGCAAATAATTCATTGGCTTGTTCAACATGTTGACACAATACAGAATTGTCAGTCTCAGATCGTAAGTTGAGTAGTAAACGTCCATATTCTTGACGTTTAAGCACTTTTTCTTTGAACGTTGCTAAATCATTTAAACGATAAGTATTTTCATCTAAAAGATTAAGCATAGCAAACATCATTTCTTCATGTCCCAAAATGGGCATAGCAGATAATAACAACAATCTCTTACTGGCAAGTGCTTGTTTTTTAATTAACTGGCGTACTTCCTCAGAAATTTCTACGCCCTCTGTTTGGCTAACAACATGATGTGCTTCGTCAATGACTAACAAATCTATGGATTGAGTTTTGATTTTTGTTGCTTTTGCGTAAGGTAACACAAGTACAGGTGATGAAAAGTGCGAAATCCGAAACTTATCCGCTAATTCTTGTTGCCATTGACTGACTAAATGAGGTGGAACAATGATTGCCACCTGACTCGAAGGATTATCAAGCAAACACTGACGAATAATAACACCTGCCTCAATTGCTTTACCCATCCCCACTTCATCAGCTAACAGATAACGCTGTAAAGGGTCTTCTAAGACACGCCGTACCACTTCAACTTGGTGCGGCACAAGTTCAATAACTGAAGAAAGCAAGGCAGTCATACTTTGTGATGCAGCGCGGAGTCCAATCAGCATATCCATCACTTGCTTGCGTTTATCGTGGAAAAATTGTGTTTCAATACCGCCAACAGCAAGAATTTCTGTGGGATCGGAAAGTGGTTTGAGACAACGCACTTCTAAATCGGTTTCTGAATAATATTTAATGCGTTTATTTGGAAATTGAACATCGTATTCAAGTATCTCACTTTCTTTCTTCTCCCATCCGATAATACGTCCAATTCGCCAATAATTCTCTTCTATTTGAACATAAACACGAGTATGTGGATAAAGATAAGTTCGTGTTAACTCATAAAGTGGATATTCTTTTTCTTCACGCCGCGTAATTGAATGAAAAAAGCTGACTGTGCCCACTTTTTCATTCACTGCAACTAATTTACCGACTCCCGATCCATCGTCTGTATTGACGAATATACCTATTTCCATAAATAGTTTTTCCTTAAATGATGTGTTTTAAAATATTAAGGTAACTCCAATTAATAGAACCACCCTAAGCCATTCCTTAATAAGAAAGGGAATTGGGAAGATTACTTCCTTCTTAAGCTCATTGACTGAAAACAGGTATTTTATTTTTTGGAAATTACCTAAAATTACTGTAAATTCTTACTGTAAATAATCCCGTAAAAACACAAAGCTCCACTTCGTATAGCAAAGCACTTTAAATAACATCACAGAAAAATTGATAGCAAG
>JAUCGK010000463.1 GCA_030378085.1 Candidatus Parabeggiatoa sp. HSG14 | reverse complement strand
ATTAATAAAAATCTCTCTATTTTTGTATCTTCTCAAAAAATATGGCTAAACTTGCTCAAACCTGACAGGTTTTTAAAACCTGTCAGGTTTCGTCCACAGAATTTAGAGAAGATACCTATTTTTTTGGATGTATTTAGAGGAATAATTTTATTTTAAAATCAAATTATTTTGTTGATTTTTATTTAACCCCTCAACTTAATCTGTTTAATCCCCTAATCCGTTGTACTTAGAACTTAAAAACTGATAGGTAAAAGTCTCTACTTAAGAGGATTTAAAAATGACAAATTGGGATGAATTTGGTTTTAACACTCGTGCAGTACGTGCTGGACAAGTGCGTAGTGAGGAGGGAGAACATAGTGAGACTATTTTTCCCACTTCTAGTTTTGTCTTTGAAAGTGCAGCACAGGCAGCCGCACGATTTTCACATAAAGAACAGGGTAATATTTACTCGCGTTTTACCAATCCAACAGTACGTAATTTTGAACAACGTCTTGCAACTTTAGAAGGTGGAGAGCGTTGTATGGCTACAGCATCTGGTATGGCAGCCATTTTTAGTACTTGTTTGGGTTTACTTAAAGCGGGTGATCATATTGTTGCTTCACAAAGCATTTTTGGCAGCACAGTTATCTTACTTAATAATATTTTGGCAAAATTTGATGTCAAAACTACTTTTGTTAAATTGACTGATTTAGACAGTTGGCAAGCCGCTATACAGCCTAATACTAAGTTTTTGTTTTTAGAAACTCCTTCTAATCCACTGACAGAAGTGGCTGATATAGGAGCTTTGGCTAATTTAGCACATGCAAACGATTGTTTACTGGTTGTGGATAATTGTTTTTGTACCCCTGCATTACAAAAACCGCTTTCTTTGGGTGCTGATTTGGTGGTTCATTCAGCCACCAAGTTTTTAGATGGACAAGGGCGATGTATGGGGGGAGCTGTGGTAGGTTCAGAAAAACTTGTTGGAGGGGATATTTTTGCGGTATTGCGTTCTGGTGGTTCAACTATGAGTCCATTTAATGCGTGGGTATTTCTTAAAGGTTTAGAAACGCTTGATTTACGGATGCAAAAACATTGCGACAATGCTGAAGCGTTAGCACAGTGGTTAGTAAAACAAGAATTGATAGAACGGATTTATTACCCTGGTTTACCGTCACATTCTCAATATGATTTAGCTTTAAGACAACAAAGTCGCTTTGGTAGTTTGGTTTCTTTTGAAGTTAAAGGAGGACAAGAAGCGGCTTGGCATGTCATTGATTCAACAAGAATAATGTCTATTACTGCGAATTTAGGAGATACAAAAACGACCATTACGCATCCAGCAACAACCACTCACGGACGTATTACAGCAGAACAACGTCATGCTGCTGGGATTAATGATGGGCTTATTCGTATATCGGTAGGCTTAGAAAATGTGGAAGATTTGCAAGCAGATTTATTGCGGGGATTTAAGTGATAAAAAACTTCATTGTTTGAATTGTTTGAATTTTTGGTTGTGTCTCTCATTTCCTTAGGAATGAGGATTTTATAATTTCCAAAACTTGGAGTTGTCAAACCTGACAGGTTTTAAAAACCTGTCAGGTTTAGTTTAGGGTTTTATTAAATCCTGAATCCTTAATGAAGAAATATCAATTTTGCTATTGACTTATGGTAAGGCTTTATTCCATAGCTATTTTTAGAGGCAAGATTGATTTTTACTCATTTAATTATATATTGGTAATAATTCAGTACATTAAGATTTTTATGAGACGCTATGTAGAACATTATCACTCCGATGTTTTACATAGAAACGGAGAAAACCAAACTGATGAGACTTAATTTAAAACTATGAGTGAATTTTTTCAGATGGGCGATTACGCCTTTTATGTTTGGACAAGTTATGGCTTAGCTTTAGTTGTTCTTGTTGCTAACTTAATCCTTCCTATTATCCATGAACGCAATTTGATGCGTGTATTGGCTCGCAAATTACGGAGAAAACATCGTGTTCACAATGACTCAAACCCATAAAAAACGTCTTGGTATCGTGTTATTGATAGTTCTTGGTATAGGGGTTACTGTTGGTTTAGCATTGATGGCTTTCAGTGAGAACATGCTGTATTTTTTTAGTCCCACTCAAATTGTAAAGGGAGAGGCTCCAACTGATCGGTTAATTCGTGTGGGAGGGATGGTGAATGAAGGCAGTGTGCAACGTGCTTCTGATAGTTTACAGATAAATTTTAATGTCACGGATTACGAACACACGATTCCTGTGCAATATACGGGCATTTTGCCTGATTTATTTCGTGAAGGGCAAGGTATTGTCGCAATAGGAGAAATGCAAACAGATGGAACGTTTTTGGCTAGTGAAGTATTGGCTAAACACGATGAAAATTATATGCCGCCTGAAGTAGCTGATAGTTTAAAAACGATTCATGCTGACAAAACTCCTCCTAATGCCTCTTTACCAAAAGAAGAGATAAACTAAATTTGTTTTGTCGGGTGGAGTCCAAAGCTTTAGCTTTGGCAGAGTTCCAAAGCAGAAGCTTTGGACTCCAACACCCCTTCAATAGAAGATTGACAGAATACTAACTCCCCATTTGTTATCGTTCCCAAATTTTATTTGGGAACGCACTGTCTGCCAAGCTTTGCTTGGCAAAACTCGAAGCAAAGTGTCTGGTGCATTGTGTTCCTTCGTCAAACTCTCATCGTTATACATAAGTCAAAAATCGTTAAAAGTAGGGTGGGTAGAACGAAGTGAAACCCACCAATTTCAAAGATTCGGTGGGTTGAACGTTCCGTTACTTCGTTGCGCTCCCGCTCTACCCACCCTACGAGAAATCATTTTAAATCAAATACTTAAATACTTGTGTATAACGATGAGAGTAAAACTTGGAAACAATTATCAACATACAATTATTTATATTCATTACTTATATCGAAATCAGGTTAAAAGATTTAGGTGAAGTCACTTATAAACTGAAATAACTAAATAACATGATTCCTGAACTTGGACAATTTGCTTTATTATTAGCCTTATGTTTAGCCATAGTACAAACAGTATTTCCCCTTATCGGTGCAGCACGGGGGATTCCTAATTGGATGGCAGTTGCGCGTCCTGCTGCAGCTGGGCAATTGGTTTTTATGATGTTGGCGTATGGTTGTATTACTTATGCCTTTGTTAATAATGACTTTTCGGTAAAGTATGTGGCTGATCATTCTAACAGCGCATTGCCATTAATTTACCGCTACGTTAGTGTTTGGGGTGGACACGAAGGTTCTTTGCTTTTGTGGACCCTCATGTTAAGTTTTTGGACTGTTGCGGTTGCCATCTTTAGCCGTAGTTTACCACAAACAATGTCAACGCGAGTCATTGCTGTGATGGGTTTTGTGAGTATTGGATTTTTGTTGTTTATGATTCTGACTTCCAATCCATTTGATCGTCTTGTTCAAGCACCAATTGATGGGCGTGATCTCAATCCGCTGTTACAAGATCCCGGCTTGGTAATGCACCCACCGATGTTATACATGGGCTATGTCGGTTTTTCTGTCGCATTTAGTTTTGCCATTGCTGCCTTGTTAGGCGGAACACTTGACAGTGCATGGGCTAGGTGGTCAAGGCCTTGGACATTAGTTGCGTGGGTATTCTTAACTTTAGGTATTGTGCTTGGAAGTTGGTGGGCTTATTATGAACTCGGCTGGGGTGGTTGGTGGTTTTGGGACCCTGTTGAAAACGCTTCATTTATGCCTTGGCTTGTTGGTACCGCTTTGATTCATTCCCTAGCTGTTACCGAAAAACGCAGTGCATTTAAAAACTGGACAGTATTACTTGCCATTATTGCTTTTTCGTTGAGTTTACTAGGGACTTTTTTAGTTCGCTCTGGTGTCTTGACATCAGTACATGCTTTCGCCACAGATCCCACACGCGGTGTATTTATCCTTGCCTTTTTAGGGATAGTTATAGGCTTATCTTTGTTGCTCTATGCTTGGCGGGCACCAAAAGTGGGTCAAGGTGGGCATTTTGGGATTTTTTCAAAAGAAACATTGTTACTTGTCAACAACATATTATTTGTTGTTGCTTGTGGTGCGGTATTGTTAGGGACGCTATATCCATTATTTATAGATGCTTTAGGTATGGGTAAAATTTCGGTGGGGCCTCCCTATTTTTCGGTTGTCTTTTTTTGGATTATGATGCCTGTGATGATTTTGCTTGGTATTGGACCACTTACTCGATGGAAAAATGATAACCATAAAAGCGTATTGTTTAAGTTGCGTTACATTTTCATTATCAGCATTACGCTAGGCATCCTGTTACCCATTTTATTCATAGGTAAAGCAGGTTGGGTCGTTTTTCCTGGTATGATAGCTGCCGTGTGGATTACTTTAGCCAGTATACAAAGTGTTCGCGAACAGCTTATTGTTCTTAAAATCTCTTCCAAAGAAACCTCTCAATCTTCAAAGGAAACAAAGTTACGTCGTTTATCTCATAGTTTTTATGGGATGACAATTGCTCATATTGGTATGGCAGTTTTTGTGGTGGGTGTTACCTTATCCGGTGCATTCAGCATTGAAAAAGATGTACGAATGGTGCCTAATCAACCTTTAGAATTAGGAGGATATAGCTTTATTTTTCATGGGACACAAAACATCACAGGGCCTAATTATGATGCACATCAGGGACTTTTTAAAGTCCTTAAAAATGGGGAAGAAATCGCGATATTAGAACCCCAAAAACGGATTTATCGCGTACAACAAATGCCCATGACAGAAGCCGCAATTGATTGGGGTATCACCCGCGATATTTATATCGCATTAGGTGAACCATTAGCAGGAGGTGCTTGGAGTGTTCGTGTTTATTACAAACCGTTTATTCGCTGGATTTGGTTAGGTGGATTATTGATGGCACTGGGTGGATTTTTATCTGCAACAGATAAACGCTATCGCCGTCGTGCCGTAAGTTCTGCCACTCCTAAATCTGCGCCTGCCTTATCTCCTGCGTAAAAAGTGAAAAAGTAAAAAATTTAGTCGTTCCCATGCTGGCACTCATCATTATTGGATTTCTTGAGCCGGTTAGAAATGTTAAAAAACTTTTGTGTATACTCTGAACGTTCAAGTTTTCGGATTTAATACCTGCCAGGTTTTGAAAACCTGGCAGGTCTGGCGAGCGTTTTTAGTATATTCTCATAATCCGAAAACTTGAACGTTTGCAGTATGTCTGTTTATTTTGCAGTATGTCTGTTTATGTGGGAGGTTCAAGTTTAAACAGCAACAAGCATTTTTTTCACTTTTAGTTTTTCACTTATTGAGAAGACACGTTAAGAATTTTCTGCTTTTCGTCATACAATTTCAGCGTTTCCAGCACCCGTTCTGGTGTTATTTTCTTTAAACAATTCAGGTGTTTTTTAGGACAAGTACGTTGATAACAAGGACTACATTTTAGTCCTAAAGACATTATGTGAGCCTGATTGCTTAATGGTGGAGTCATTCCTGGACTAGAAGAACCATAAATGGCAATTAATGGTTTATCTAAAGCAGCCGCAACGTGCATAAGCCCTGAATCATTAGTGATAATTGTTCGTGCTAAAGACAACAAATCAATTGCTTCAGGTAAAGACGTTTTACCGCATAAATTCGTACAATCCTCTCCCGCAGCAGATTGAATTTTTTCTCCTAACGACACATCTTGTTCAGAACCAAATATCCACACTTTCCAACCTTCAGAAATTTTCCGCTTAGCAACAGTGGCATAATATTCTACTGGCCAACATTTTGCGGGACCATATTCCGCTCCTGGACATAACGCTAAAACAGAATGGGAGGGTTCATCTAACTGGAGGCGTTTCAAAATGGATTTAGCAAATATGGGAGAAAGGGAAGGCGGTGGAATGGGTTGGTTTCGTCTGTCATCTTTAGGTAATCCAAGTGCAACAAATTGGTCAACAGTTCTACGTTGCGTTAATTGATTGGGTTTGCGAATATCATTAAGTAAGAGATAACGCATTTCGCCTTTATAACCTGTGCGATAAGGAATATTAGCCCAAAACGGAATCAATGCCGATTTCCAAGAATTAGGTAATACAATTGCTTGTTGATAACCTTTATTACTCAACTCCTGAGCAATACGGTGACGTTCTTTCCATGCTAATTGTCCATGTTGAATCTTATGAGAAATGATATGGCGAACTTCAAACATCCGTTTGAGAGGTCCTGCGCTCCAAGTAGGTGCTAACACATCAATACTCACATCCGGCTGTTCGCGTTTAAGCACTTTAAATAAACTTTGTGCCATCACCATATCACCCACCCATGAGGGGCCAACTACTAAGATAGCAGGTTGTTTTGATCTATTTTGCATAGTCGTAGATTTAATATCCATTTCATTCCTTTGTAAAAAAATCTGATCTTTCAGAGAAAAAAAAAGCGTCCCCGATTATACGGGAACGCCATTAATGTAGGTATGCTAAAAGTATATAATCAAGCCATAGTTAACAGAAAATGGGTTTCACGTAGCAATACTATTGTATACTTTCATACCAATTTTTTTCGATATTTTTTTGGGTTGACAAGAATTCGACAATAGGAGCTGTTAGACCTGGTTTTTTCCAGATATGGGGAGTCACATAAATCATTACTTCCTTTTCTCTAAAAGAATTGGACCGATTAGCAAAAAAGAGATTCACTATCGGAATATGTCTTAAAAGAGGAAATCCAGTATTGCCCCAAGCACGCCGGTTTAAATTAAGCCCACCGATAATGATAGGTTGCCCGTCTTCCACCTGCATGAGCGTTTTTGCGTGGTTTTTGTCCACTGTAACTGACACATTGGGAGGGGTGATATCTGAAAATTGTGAATCTGTCACGTTCACTGTCATTTTTAGTTTGTGTTCTGCAAGAACGGTTGGGGTAATTTTCAAAAGTACACCAGCTTGTACCTCTTGTGTGCCAGCTGCCCCACTTGCTTCATCAACAATAATCCAGCGATCACTGGTGATATTAATTTCAGCTGGCTGACCACTCAAGGTTGCAATATAAGGCCTTGAAATAAGTCTGGCTTTGTCATTGTTTATCAAAATATCCACAGCGGCCTTAAAATTTGTTAAGAAATTGTTATATCCTCCTTCAGCACTCAGATCCTTGTTAAAGGTAATAGCATTGCTTCCCTTTCCATAATCTAGGCTGCCAGAAAACTTTTTGTCGGCAAACTCACTAAATCGTGCGCCCAGTCTCTGCAATTCACCTACGTTAAACTCGACAATGAATACCTCAATAACCACATGGGGAATATTAGTGTCCATTTTGAGCAAAAATTGAGAAGCCTTGGATACTTCACCTTTGCTGCCCTTAAGGTAGAGTGTGTTAGAAGAAGGTAGAAGACCTTGTTGAATTCCGCCTGCTGGAAACATAGAGTTCAAAAGTCCCGTCGCGGTGGTTAAGTCAAGATTTGATAGTGCAACTTTCTGATATACCGAGCTTTCTTCGTCTGTCGGATCGTTTTTTATTACGATCCTGTTACCTTGTTGCTCGGCGACCAATAGGCTTGGCTTGAGGATGATATTGAGGGCATCCAATAACGGCATATTATCGAAGTGAGTGGTAATTTTCCCATGAGGTTTGACATCATCATACACAGGGTTACCAAATTCTTTATACACAGGGTCTTTAGCCAATTTTTCAAACAATCGGGTCACCACTTCAGGAATAAAGGCTTCCTTCAAAGTTGCCGTGACAACAGATTGGTTTCCAGAGCCTCTCACGGTTAACTCCTCAATTTCTTGTGCAAGACGTTTTTTCCGCCGTTCATTCATTTCTTGATCATATTTAAAATAAGCGGAAATGAGCTCGTTCATCTCCTTATCATCTCTTTCCGAAGAAAAGTGGGTACATCCTGATAGATAAATTACCAGCGTCACCACAGTGACTTGTAACAACCAATTAAACTTCATTTCTTTAGAAACTCCTTATGTATTAAATTCAAAGACTTCAGACATCCTACATTTATTGACCAAGTTTATTGACCAAGTTTTATGAAAATTTGGACAGTGTTTTTTTGCCAAAAGTATTCAATTTATGTTCTGAATCCACATCTTACAGCAAAAAAATTTTCAATCTGCTTAAGTCAATCGTTCTCAACCTGTTTAAAGGTAAAGAATAAGGATGCTTGAATTAATTACTGATGTTACGCACTATATTTCCAAAGTCTAAATCTTGATACTCCCGTTTTTTCAGCTATATAACTACAGGGATTGCTTATAAGAAAGGATAAAATTTTATAGTTATCTGACTGATTTTAAAGTTAAGTTTAAAGATAAAGTCACTCCATTCATTTGGCACAATCTTATCCTTTATTATA
>JAUCGK010000029.1 GCA_030378085.1 Candidatus Parabeggiatoa sp. HSG14 | reverse complement strand
AACCCCCCGTACACAGGGGGAAGTCCCAAAATAGAAAAATTAAAGCAAAGTGTCGAATGATGTTTGGTTCCACCCGTGTACGGGGGGTTAGGGGGGTGTCCCCAAAATCTGTTACAATCAGAAAATTCCGATAGCACTTTGTTCAAAACCATGACTGAACATTAACATTTCTGTAGGATGTCCATTGATAACCCCCACCCATCAGCCATCAGATGGTGATATTTTTGCAGCCAATAATAACAATTTTCTGATGCTTTGCATAATGCAAATTGATACAAGTGGTTATTATAGAGTTGGAAAGATTTAACAAATTCACGTTGCATCCATTCCAAAGCTTGCTTATGCTCATTGTCCTGGTTGGAAAAATCATGGAATTCTAGCTTGAGGTGAACATTTTCGGCAAACACTTGAGTGGCTAGTGTTTTTTCCTTGATGAACATAATGCGTAATGCATCATTTTCCTGAATAACTTGATTGAGTGCCTTTTCAAACAATTCAGGTTCGATGGACCCATCTATCCGCATAGCACCACCAATATTGTACAGTGGTACATCGGGATGCAAAATTTGGTCAAACCAAATTTCTCTTTGACTGAGGGATTGCCCAGACGTGAAGCATTCCCATTTAACGATCCCAGTGCCAAACCCAAGGAATGCTATATTTGTTTTTTTCTCATTCCTTTGCTACGGCTCGTGATACTCTAGTGCAAGATCGCTCCAATTCCAAAACCATCTGCTACAAGAACAATTGATGCGGTAGGGACAATCCCTTGTGGTTGCCCTTTCTCTAGGATGGTATAGGGAGTTCCACTTTCCTGCACTAGTGTCACTCTTTTTCAATTTTTTTCCTCTGGTTGGATTGGAAATTCAATCCGAAAAACAACTCCCTTTCCAAGAGTACTGTCACAACTCATAGTACCGTGCAATTGGCTTGTCACAAGATTATAACAAATGTACATCCCCAGCCCACTGCCACCATGAGCGCGATGGGTGGTAAAAAATGGCTCAAAGATTTTTTCCAGATTTTCTTCTGAGATACCTTTGCCATTGTCAGAATATTCTAAACATAGATTATTTCCGTCAAATTGCACTTTGGTATTGATGGAACCCGCATTTTTGCCTTCATCAAAACCATGTATGAGGCTATTCATCAGCAAGTTGGTTAATATTTGTTCTAATACACCTGGTATACTGTAAACCGCCAAATCATCAGGGCAATCCAACTGAATCTCAATGGCTGTCTGCTTGAACTTATTGTGCAGGGTATTAATAACGTCCTCAATTGTGGTTTTGACTTCAAATTTCCTGACATCTTCAGAAGTTTGATCAACAGCTGTGCGTTTAAAACTTTTAACTAAACCGGCTGCTCGTCTTAAATTGGACAGAGTAAGATCAGCCGCTTGATCAATAGTATCTAGTGCTGAAACCAATTCCTCTTCATCAACTTCTTCTTGTTCTAGCAAATTATTGATAAATTTTGATTTCTTCTGCAAGGTTGAAGCTGAACCCACTGCAACACCAATCGGTGTGTTAAGTTCATGGGCAAAACCGGCGACTAATCGCCCAAGTGAAGCCATCTTTTCACTTTGTACGAGTTCATGGCGTGTTTGAGTCAATTCTTCTACTTTAGTATTTAACTGAGCAGTTCTATCAGCAACTTTAGCATCTAACGTTGCTACCCATTGCGCGTTTTCCAGAGAAATCGCAATTTGTGTAGCGAGCATTTTTAAGACCACCAAACGATCTGGTGTAAATGCACCTGTTATCAGATTATTTTCCAAGTAAAACAAACCAATTAACTGATTTTTATAGAGAATTGGAAAACATAAGACTGATTGAGGCCGTTTTTGCAAAATGTAGAGATCATCCGCAAACAAATCACTTAGGGTTGCGTCATTCAAAACTAAGGGCGTTTTGGTTCTCGCCGCATAAGTGATAATGGTGTGAGGCAAATTGAGATTTTGTTCATCACTGTTTACTGATTCCAAAGGCATTGAACCTAATATTTGCACTTCTACTACTGTGCCACGCGCTTCAATAAACCAATCTTCCGCCTCACCTTCTCCCGTTCCCTTTTCTCCTTTCAAAATCAACCAACCTTCTTCGGCTCCCACGTTTTCGATGACAATCTGCATGAATTTCTTAATCAATTGTTCAAGCACAATTTCACCAGAAATCGCATAAGAGGCTTTCATCACTGTCGCTAAATCCAAACGGCTTTCAGCATTGATAGCCATAGTCGATGTCACCAAATTGCTAGTTGCTGAACTTAGTGTACCGTGCATCAAGGTTCTTGATAACGTTATATCGGATTCTATCGCCCTGGGTACTATTGACGTTTGTTCGAGTAACTGTGGATATTTTTCTTTTAAATCGGAGAGTTTGTTTTTTGCTCCCCACTGTTGGTAGCCATAATAAGCTTGCTTTAAATAAAGTTGAGCAAAGGTTTCTTTGCCCTTAGTTAGCCAAAATCGAGCGGCAAATTCATTGGCTAAAGCCTCATTTTGGGTAAATCCATTTTCTCCAGCAGAGGCAATAGCACGATCATACAAATCCATCGCTTCTGAATCGTTTTCCCCAATACGCGCTATTTCAGCCTTAATTAATAATGCTTGATGCAAGTATGTTCCTGGATAATGGTTAGCCCACAGTTCAAATTTAGACAGATTTGATTGCAGCTTTTCCAAGTACTGTGCTTGCTTAGCTGCATCTGTATATTCATAAGCCGCTGTATAAGCAAGGGCTTGGTGAAAATGAAATACCGGATTGATAAAAACTCCTGGTACACCTGCGACATATTTGTCACCTAGCTCGGCATATTCAGCCGCTTTTTTAGGATCATGATACCAATTGGCTAAAGATAATCTGCAAGTGGTATCCACAAGCAAGGTCATAATATCATCCTGCTCACGACTGACTTTCAGGAATTCATTGACTTCAGGCCATGCTGCTTCAGACAGTATACTCCAATCTTCAACCGGCTCAATTAAATTAAGTGCAGTGGCTTTGACAGCATAATAATACTGTAGCTGTATCATGTGAGGATCAATTTCCTGCAATCCGGGGACGATTTTATCAACCTTGTCTAAAACACCAGGTAACGTGTGCAATCCCCAAAAACACATAAAAACGTGGATCATTGCACAATAACCGCCCCATTGATATGAGCCCGTTTCGACACCACTGTAGTAGCCTCTTAATAAATATTCCCTTGCATTTGGAAGCGGTTCCTTGTGGTGGCAAACAAAAGTACCCCACATATCTAAAATGAGTGCATCATGTAGTTTTTCGTGATACCGTTCCTCATTGAGCCTTAGGGATAATTTACCAAATTGATAGGCATTGTCGTAGTCGTTTAAATTTACTGCCAATGTGATCGCTGAATAAAAAATGTAGCCAACCGCCGAGTGAGGACTATTGCCATATTGAATCGTAATTTCTGTCATTCTTATACCAATGATAGAAATCAACCGAGAACCTAAAAAATAGGCAGGGGCGAAACATTCACGTAACAAAGCCATTGCAGCCAACTTTAATGGGGCTTCCAGTTCTGGCAATTCAAAAAGGCTGTCAATATCTTTTCCGGCAGTCATCTGTTTGAGACGTTCGATATCCGCTGCCACATCGGCTTCGTTGGGAAAGGCTTTTAACTCAATGCCTAATTCACCTAATGCCTGTACACCTATATCCAAAGCCATTTTTAAGTCATTTTTCATACGATAAAGTGTGGCTTTGTATTCGTTGATTTTACAACGATCCAACAAATTATTGACCTGTTTAAATGCCGCATCAAAAGTGGCTATTGAATCATCCCAACTGGCATTGAGATATTCTATTTCACCTTTTTCAAGGTAATAGGATAAGGTTTGAGTGTAATTCGTTTCCCAGCAATTGTTGGGTAAATATGCCATACCTGCTGTGACATATTTTAATGCGGCACTGTAGGCCGAAGATAATTTTGCTTTGTGTGCTGCGGTCAAATTTAATTTTGCTAATTGGGCTTTTTCGGAATCGTCAGTAATAAATGCTTGTCCTTGATTAAGATGATCAACAACCTCAAAGAGGCTTTCTTCCAATTCCAGCGGACTCATGCTTTCTAGTATTAGGCGACCTATCTTTAAATGAAGGGCGGGTTTATTCTCTTCAACAATCAAGGCATCAGCCGCTTGTTGTACCCGATCATGGAGAAATTTACACTTGTCAAAAAGGCGACATTGTGATTCACTTTCAGCATCGATGACATGTTGTTCCGAAAGAGGGAGTATCAGCCCTATTTGAATAGCCGGTAATAAATCGTGATGCGTTGTAATAATAGGTTTTTCGTGGATAACAGCAAGAGTGCGTAAGTTAAAACTATTACCAACACAAGCGGCTAATTTCAATATCTGTTGGGTTTTGATAGGCAATTTTTTCAGGCGACCAATCATTAAATCCACCACATTATCAGTAATGCCTTGTGCTTCGATTTGTGCCAAATCCCATTCCCAACACTGACATTTATGATTCAACGTAAATAAATTTTCTTCATGAAGTGTTCTCAAAAATTGCTGAACAAAGAAAGGGTTCCCACCCGTTTTTTGTACGATCCGATCCGCCAGTGGTTTAACGACTTGTTGGTTGCTATGTAACGTGTCAACAAGCATAAGAATAATATGTGCTTGACTTAAAGGCGTTAAAGTGATCTGATTGATGAGAGCCTGTTTTTTTTGAAATTCCTCAAGCGCAACTATCAAGGGGTGGGAGGGGCTGACTTCGTTATCGCGATAAGCACCAATTAGAAAAAGATGATGCGTGTGTGTATCCGTCATCATCAATTCCATTAATTTCAGCGTTGCCGAATCAACCCATTGCAAATCATCTAAAAAGATGATTAAGGGATGCTTTTTTTGGCAAAACACGCGAATGAAGTTTTGAAACACTAGGTTAAAGCGATTTTGCGACTCAACTGCACCCAAGGCAGGTACTGGCGGTTGTTGTCCAATAATCAGTTCTACTTCTGGAATCACATCAATAATCACCTGTGCATTAACACCCAGTGCAACTAACAATTTGTCTCGCCATTGCTTCAATTGTTCTTCACTTTCCGTTAACAATTGTTGTATCAAATCGGAAAATGCTTTGACAACTGCTAAATAAGGCACGTTGCGTTGAAATTGGTCAAATTTACCCGCGATAAAATAACCCTGCTTGACAGTCAGAGGCTTATAAATTTCTTGCACTAACGCCGATTTACCAATACCAGAATAACCAGCAACCAGCATCATCTCCGTTGCACCTTGGCTAATCCGTTCAAATATGGTCGAGTAAGTGCTAACTTCACTTTCTCTACCATATAATTTTTGAGGAATTTGGAATTTATCAGAAATATCTTCTTGTCCACAAGTAAATTTCTCAATGTGTCCCGTGGTTTGTAATTGTTGCTGGCACACGGATAAATCCGCTTTTAAACCATAAGCACTTTGATAACGCGCTTCAGCAGTTTTAGCCAATAATTTCATCACGATGTCTGAAATGGCTGACGGAATCTCTGGCTTAATGTCATGAGGGGGTGTGGGACGTTTAGCAATATGACAATGTACCAATTCCATCGCATCCACACTTTCAAACGGGGGATGTTCAACGAGCATCTCATAAAAAACAACACCCAATGAATATAAATCAGTGCGATAGTCTAAAGCCCTGTTCATACGTCCCGTTTGCTCTGGTGACATATAAGCCAGTGTCCCTTCAAGTAACTTAGGCGAAGTGAGCGTTTGTTTTTCCAAAGACAGCCGTGATGAGATACTAAAATCCGTGATTTTAACCTGCTCTCTATCAAGGTTGATAATGATATTGCCCGGCTTAATATCCTTGTGGATAATGTTGTGGGTGTGTAATTCTCCTAAATAATCAGCCAGTTGCATTGCTATGTGTAAAAAAGTGGCTAAGTCGAATTTCTGTGTAGTGAGGATGTGCTTAAGCGAATCTCCTTGAATATCCTCAAGAATTAAAACCCAGCTATTACGGTTCTTTTGTAGTTCATAGTGTTTAATAGTTCCCTTTAAATTAAGTGCCTTTGTGATTTCATACTCATGATGAAATTGAGCCACTTGTTTTGGCTCAGGATAATCTGTGAGTGATTTAATAATGACAGGATGGTGATCATCAGTGCGATAACCACGATAAACGATGATATTTTCACCATCGTAAATAGTCTCTGTCACAGTGTAACCCGTGAGTTTAAACATCTGTATTCTCCATTTTTTAGGGGTGTGATATTTACTGCCATTGAGTTAAGGAAAATTTGTTGGAGTCCAAACCTTCAGGTTTGGATTATTTCTATTAGAATTAAACGCTTCCAAACCTAAAGGTTTCGAGGTTTAAGTTAATGGCATTGAGGGGTAGGGTAGTCTTCTTTGAGCATTTTGAGGATAACTGGTAGTTTATTCTTTTTTCGATGCCCACGATAGAGTACTGAATTAGCACTTTCATAAATGAGGCTAACGGTTTGATAGTTAGGTAGAGTTTAACATAATTCCTCCTAAAGTGAGTTATAAGGAGTGACGCTTTAGCGTTACAGTATGCTTGATCTTGCTTCGCTTTGTTACTTCGTTTCCCAACGTGGATATTGAAAATGAGAAATTAAATAACTGATGTTACGCACAGTGTTTTTACAAAACTCAATGTTCAAATTTCTAAAAAAGACTTACTATAACTGAAGTTACGCAGATAGCTTCCAAATTTTCGTTTCAAATTCATTTTGCCAACTAAGAGTGCAACCCCTCGCAAAATAAATTTTGCACTCCTATTTCGCAAAATAAATTTTGCACTCCTTTATTCATTTTTGGAAGTGCAGTGCGTAACATCAGACTATAAATAATTCTGATTATAACGAATTTTGGGGACACCTACCTTTTTACCCCCCTAACCCCCCGTACACAGGGGGAAGTCCCAAAATAGAAAAATTAAAGCAAAGTGTCGAATGATGTTTGGTTCCACCCGTGTACGGGGGGTTAGGGGGGTCTGGTGTCCCCAAAATCTGTTACAATCAGAAATAATTCTATGATTATGTTGTAGAGACGTGATGCTCGCGTCTTTGATTCAGCAATGAGGTTTACATGTCATTTACAAACGAACATCGGGGGTAAATAATTCCATGATTATTTGCGATGCGAACTGAGACGCGAGCATCGCGTCTCTACAACGTAATCATAAAATTATTGACAGCAAGTCATTATTTTTTAGAAACTTGAACATTGAGTGTTATATAATAACTGATATTACGCCACATGTTTCTTAAAGCCTTATCATTTTTAAGGAAACTGATGAAAACAACGGATAATATCCACTTTTGGTATACTATCTGTAGTTGATATCCAAATTTTTTTAAATCGTATATAACTACAGGGATTACTTATAATAAAGGATAAGATTGTGCTATAAATTGAGTCACTTTCTCATTAAATTTAAAATAATATCCCATTTTATCCTTATATTATAAGCAATCGCTTTCCGTTATATATAGCGTTTTCCGATTGGATAAAGTACAACCTCCCCTAAATCGCCTCTTTAATTAAGGAGGGGACTTGTACCTGAGGCAATCGGGAAATGCTATACCTTCGCCAAAAACTTGACTATTAAACTCAGCTATTTAAAAAACGTTTAAAAATCAACGATATTTAAAATAAGCGTCATCAGGTTTTAAAATAGGGTAACTACTTGAAATTTAACCAATATCATAAAATAACTGTCTTATTTAGTAGGATAATTGGCGAAGGTATTGTTAAAGATAAAAAGCAACAATCAGTTAAAATTAAGTCAGGAACGCCACTGCAATTATCCGTCCTATTTTCATTTAGTAAATCGAAGTAAACTTCGTAAAAAATTTGACGGTGTTCTATGGCGTTGGAATGCATATCGTGACGCTCCAGTGTCACTCTTTTTAAATTAAGTGAGGAATCAATGTCTACAACGAATAATCCCAACAATCTTGAGCAACAAACTACATCTCATCCAATTAGGCGTGCTTTTTTGTTGACTTCACTTCTTTCAATTATCGCATTTGGCGGGTATGAGATTTATTCTCTTTATAGTGAATGGCAAAAAGAAGTGAAGGCACAATCCGTTGAAGGGATAGCCTCTTTAAAAGAAGTTGGGCAAAAGGGAGATACACCGTTACAACAGGTGGCTAATCGTGATAAAGAACAATCGGCGCAATTCCAATCACAAGCTCACCAGCCTGAAAAACAGCAATACGTGGATACAACGAAAAAAGAAGGTTTGGGAAAATTATCATCTCCCATAGCAGTAACAAAGCCACCCTCTGAGGAACAAGGTGAACAAACAGGTATTTCCATTGAGCCTGGGCAATTTATTCAGGATTATTACACCGCTATTAGCAATCAGCAGTATGAAAAAACATGGTTAATGCTGTCAAATCATTTCAAGGATCAATTTCACTGTTGTCATTCGGATGGCAGTTACAAGTGGGATTCTTATTTGAAATGGTGGAATAGTATTCAAAAAGTCGAAACGCTGAGTGTAAAAGTCAAAGTCTCAAATGAAGATTCAAACATTGTCAGGGCAAAATTGCGTTACTTTTTTAAGAAAAAAGGGCGTGTTGTTGATGATGCACATACTTTCAAATTGGTAGCTGATACGGAAAATGGCTGGTTAATTGATGAACAAAATTAGCTAAAGCACATTTAATGTACATGAAATAAAATCGACAACTAAACCTGACAGGTTTTAAAAACCTGTCAGGTTTGATTCAACATTTGAGTAAATTACTTTATGCACGTTCCTTTAAACCTGACAGGTTTTAAAAACCTGTCAGGTTCAACATTTGAGTAAATTACTTTATGCACGTTCCTTATTCCGCAAGTACTTACAGATGAGATAGTGTCATTATTATAAAAAATTGAACGATAGTGAAGTGACTTTTTAATTCATAGACATTGTTACCTGAATAAAGCATACAGGTTTTTCTTATAGTTTTTTTGGGTAGAACGATAGCGCAACTTCGTTTTTTAGCTTGCGATGTTTTACCCACCGATTTTCCTAGTGATTCTACAAATCCGTTATGCTTTAAACCGCTGAAAAACTAAACAGGCATTTGTTCCGCCAAAACCAAAGCTGTTAGACATCACCGTATTAAGCATCACATTTTCTTGTAGTTCACGCACAATAGGCATTCCTTCCGCTTTAGGATCGAGTTCAGTAATATGAGCCGAGGCACTGAGAAAATTGTTTTCCATCATAAGTAAACTATAGATGGCTTCATTAACACCCGCTGCACCTAAAGCATGTCCTGTTAATGACTTAGTAGCACTGACTGGCGGCATTTTATCAGAAAAAACTTGTTTCATTGCCTCCAGTTCGCGTAGATCACCAACTGGTGTACTTGTACCATGTGCATTAATATAGTCAATGGGTGATGATACAGTTTCTAAAGCTTGCTGCATACATCGTACTGCCCCTTCACCAGAGGGTTGCACCATATCAAAACCATCTGATGTCGCACCATAGCCAACAACTTCAGCATAGATTTTTGCACCACGTGCTTGAGCGTGTGCCAATTCCTCTAAAATAACTATTCCACCACCGCCTGAAATGACAAATCCATCACGAGTAGCATCATAAGGACGTGAAGCCGTTTGTGGTGTGTCCTTATGTTTAGAAGATAACGCACCCATTGCATCAAATAGCAATGTTAAACTCCAATGTACTTCTTCACCACCACCAGCAAAGACAATGTCTTGTTTACCCATTTGGATTTGTTCACAAGCATTTCCAATGCAATGGGCACTGGTAGAACAAGCAGAACTAATCGAATAGTTTATCCCTTTTATTTTAAAGGGTGTTGCTAGACATGCCGAAGTGGTACTCCCCATTGTGCGAGGTACCATATAGGGACCGACTTTGCGTAAGCCTTTACTACGCAATATATCTGTCGCTAACAGTTGATTAGCGGATGATGCACCGCCTGAACCGGTGATTAAGCCAGTACGCGGATTAGAAATATCATTTTCTAATAAATGTGCATCGGCAATCGCATCACGCATAGCAATATAACTATATGCTGAGGCATCTCCCATAAAGCGTTTTACCTTTTTCTCAATTAACGCTTTCAAATCAAGATGAATGGCACCATGAACATTGGTGCGAAACCCTAGATCAGCATATTCTTGGTGAAATTCAATACCTGAACGTCCTTGACGCAGGGATTCCACAACTTCTTGCTTGTTATTGCCAATACTGCACACAATTCCAAGACCTGTAATGACAACACGTTTCACGGTATTACCCTCTCAAAATTTATCGGTGGAAGTAAATAAACCAACACGTAAATCTTTCGCAAAATAAATCTCACGTCCATCAACTTCCATTACGGCATCACCAATGCCCATCACCAATCTTCGCATGATAACTCTTTTCATATCAATACGGTAAATCACCTGTTTATTTTTTGGAGTGACTTGTCCTGTATATTTGACTTCACCTGAGCCGAGTGCTCGCCCACGTCCAGGCCCCCCAAGCCATCCTAAAAAAAATCCAATCAATTGCCACATCGCATCTAAACCCAAACAACCTGGCATGACAGGATCACCAGGAAAGTGACAGTCAAAAAACCATAAATCAGGGCGTATATCAAGTTCAGCAATGATATGTCCTTTATCGGCAACCCCTCCGTTTTCCGTAATAGTGGCAATACGATCAAACATTAGCATAGGGGGCATAGGTAATTGTGCATTACCAGGCCCAAACATTTCACCACGTCCACATTGTAATAACTCGTCGTAAGTATAATTATTTTTTTGTTGCATTATGATTCCATTGATAAAAACAAACTGAAAAAACTAAATTGGGGACATTATGAGGTCACGATTTTATAGAAATTTGTAGAACGGCTAACTAAAAGTTAACATATCTTCAAACGTGTATAAGGATGTAACCAATCCGATATCCCTTCACCTACCTTTTTAGTTAATTCCGAAAAGGAAAACTTAGGGTTACTTTTTCTTAAAATGTTGTACGCTCCGTTTGCATCAGCATTGAGAGCAGTGCCGTTTTGTGAACGGTATAAACCTCGTTTGATTCGTTTACCGCTAAATGAATGTGACATCAATGGCTCATATTTTTTGGGTAAAGAATCAGCATCAATAAAACTTGCTTTTGAAGTATAACTCTCATTTGTTACCTCTAGCGTAATTCTATGTAACTCAAGCTTATAGCGCAATTTGTCTATAAACTGACCGAGAGATAAATTCACGAAGTTTTGATTGGTTTTTTTACCCAAATTAATTTGGTTAAGCGATTTACTCACATCACCGACCACAACCTTAGAAATACCATGGAGGACACAAATATCAGTAATTTGTCGAGTGGCTTTATGTAAATAATCTCCAATTCTTGCATTACGCCTATCAGTCAAACGTTGCAACCGGTTTGACCAAGAACGTAAACGGGTCTTTTTTAAATGCGACTGAAGCTTGGCAAGCCGCTTGTTATAGTGATGGTTGATAGACTTCAACCGCCTACCATCAACAATAAAAGGTTTTGCTGCACCATTGGTTACACAAGTCGCCAAATTGTTGAGGCCCAAATCAATAGCCATCACTTTGTCTGAAGGTGAAACGGTTTCTTTAATCTCATCATCTTCATAGACAAAAATGGCTTCAAAATACTGGTATTTAGGAACTATCTCAACTTGTTTGATCTTTTTGCCTCTCAGTTTTTTAGGCAAAAGAAAACTTAAACCTTTTTCCAGAACGACCAAAGGGCCTTTAACCTGAAAAGCCTGATAATCATAGATAAGATTATCATACTGCTTATGTTTAAACCGTGGTGATTTTGGTGAACCGAAGTACTTACCCGAATTTTTTTGATAATCTTGATGGCACTTGAAAAACGACTTAAAATTTTTGTCAAGCCTTCGTAAGGTTTGTTGAGAGACCTTAGCTTTCAACAGCTTGTAGTTAATTTTACCCTCAAGATTTTTTACGGGCGAAATAACCTTATCCATTTTAGGATAAGGAAAGTACAAGCCAGTGGTTTCAAACGCTTGTCTCAAAGTCCATAATGTTTGGTTGTAGAGGTTTTTGGCATGAGCCGTCAATTCTTTAAGCCGTTTAAATTGGCTTTTATCCAAACCTCTTATTTTCGTTTTCAGTGCTTTCATTTAATACCTCAATTGCACGTTTGAGATGCTTTTGAATAATGCTTGCCAGAAAACCAATGAATTCAATAGTCATAATATTTCTTCACTGTCTCACTTATCATTTAACCATAATCCAAAACCCAATTCGACTTACAAATGAACTTTATAATTTATAAAAACTTTAAGCATCAAGCACTAAATCAAGTCGTGTGAAAAACGGTGTCAGGATTGTAATCGTATTGGCCTGGTTTGAATCTTGATTTAATAAGGCTTGATAAGTATCTTCGGCTTATACCTGTCATTTTTAAAACGTCAGTATAATATAGAAATATTTCTATATTATCAACATATTTCTATATTTTTTGTTACTATATTCATTTACTATTTATATTTTATAAATAAAATACTAAATAAAACTTTAAAAAATGAAATAAAAAATAATGTAAACAGAAAAAAAAGTTTTTGTTTGGAATAAATATAGTCATAAAAGATAAAATATACAACTTGAGTGTTAGAGTTCAAAGCGAAACTTTGTGCAAAACCCAATTATGTTGGTTTACCCTCCATGCACTGACATTAAAATAATGCCCGCCCAAATCAAACTCATGCCCACAAATTGCCAGAAAGTTGCTGTTTCTTTTAAAACCAGTATAGATAAAAAAATGACACCCATATAACCCAATCCCACCGCAAAAGGGAAAGCATAAGACAGATTATTTTTGGAAACGATATAAATCCAAGTCAAAAAGCTCATTCCAAATAAGGTAATACCGCTTATCAACTTGATGTTTAGCAGATCATAAAAACCATTAATGTCCTCCATAGTACCCATCTTGATCAAAAGTTGACCAAAAGAATTGAGTAGCACATATACACCAATCAATATAAAAAATTTCATTTTTTTACCTTTGTTTTATTTTTTTTCAGCAACGATAAATGCTTGTTTTCCAAAAAATGGCCATACCCAAGGTAGCTTTAAGTAGAGTTTAATAAAAAAGATACCCTTCGGCAGCTTGCTTTTAGTGGTATAGGGCAAGAATCGTGGATAATTTTTTACAATATTCATATCCAACGCTTCCAACACTTCAACCAAACTTCTGTCACTTAAGGGAGTATGATGATCAAAAAAATCCCAATAGTTATTCGGTAAAAAGCGAATATTAGGTTGTAATATCAATATCTTACCGCCTACTTTGAGAATTCTTCGCGCTTCTTGCAACGTTTCAAAAACTTGTTGTTTGTTTAAGAGATGCTCAAGAAAATTGCTCATAAAGACAATATCAACATTATTATCAGCTAATGAATGCATTGCCATGCAGGATTCATTAATGACTTTAACTTCTTTATTGGCAAATTTTTTAACATCAGGATTTAAGTCAATTGCAATTTTCTTATGACAATCAATGTTATTGATAAATTCGCAATAACCTGCGCCAATATCAACTATTGTGTTTGTGGTAGATATGAATTGACTGAAAAACTCCGTACATAAAACTTTCCATATTTTGTTTTTAGTAGGCAATTCTTCTTCAATAAAACGAGTTGCATAAATTTTTTGTAAATCCATATTTTTTTCCAAATTTAACAAGGGAGTCGGTTGGAGTACAAAGCTTCAGCTTTGTGCGTGATTTGACAAAGCTAAAGCTTTGTACTCCAGTCACTCGCCAATATAATTTTGACAGAGTATTAATGGGGATTTTCCTTTCTTGTTCCCTAATGTCTAAAAACGGAGAGTTTTTTTATGCCATTAAATCCGCTAAAGTTTTACCGACTTTGACACTTTCAGAAATAGAACGATCTTCAGGATAATAATATGAGGTATCTGCCATAACAAAACCTTGGATGGGAGTTTGCATGGGTGGTAATTGTTCAAAAAAGTTGGGAGTACATATTGGCTGGGCAAATTCATAGCGAGAAACCTGAGCCGCTAATACCCACTCTTTGGTAAAAGCAGAATTAATACGATGCAAATAATCAAATACTTCATTTATAAAAGAGGAGTCATCCAGGGTGTACTTAGGATGGGTGTGAGGCATATAAAAAGGGATATACACAATACTTTTCGGCATAGCGTAAAGATTAGTATATTCTATTAATCCAGGGATTTCCATATCTGGATCATTGACATTTAGCCAAAAATTTTCTGTCAATGGTGAACGCAATTTTAATATGACACAAACAACACCACAATTATTAATTGATTTAATTTTATTAATAATTTCTTCAGGCAAATTTGGTGCAATACGAGGTACATAAGGTAATGGCATCGTAGAAATTACACCGTCATAAGCACGTTTTTCCCCTTTTACAATAACACCTTGCACTTGATTTTTTTCTGTGACTAAGCGTTCAATGCCAGCACTAAAATGAATAGTGCCATTCATAGCAAGGATTTTTTCTTCCAAAGCACAGAGTAATGTATCTGAGCCACCTTCTAAATAACCTAACGTTTCGGTAAATAGGTTTTTTCTCGACAAAGCCACTCTTTTTATACGGGTTCCAATCCAAGCCGCAGAAATATTGTCTTTATGCTCATAAAATTTAAGTTCAAATAAATAGTCCCAAAGTTTATCATACGCTTTTTTACCGATCCATTTTTTTAACCAAACACTTGCGCTTTGTTTATCTAAGTTTTCCCAGTTATTGATATTTTTGGTATAAAATACATGGAGTGCGTAACGGAGTTTAGAAATAAAGCCCAATTTGGGAAACTTAAGTAAATGAATGGGGTCTCCCCATTTATAAAGTACCCCATTATAAAAAAAGCCCATTTTGGTATCTCGCCAATGCAATTTATCAGCAATATTTAATTCATTGAGCAAATTAAATAAAGGTGTATCAGTACGACAAATAAAATGGTAATAGCGTTCAATGGTTAAACCATCAAAGTCAAAACAAGCCGACATTCCACCCAGGCGATCATCTTTTTCATAGACATCAACCTGATAATGTTTTTTCAACAACTCATAAGCACAGACTAATCCCATGGGCCCTGAACCTATCACTGCAATTTTCTTAGTGTTTTTATTCATTTAGCGTTTTAACACAATATGGCTATACTCTTCATCACAAAAAGTTTCGCGAATGGCTCCTTCAAAAGAGATTTGTTTCACTTTAAAAACTTCTTCTGTATTAACCCCTGTAAAATGATCGCCAGCAATTAAAGCTTTTAACTGATCAGCCGTAAAAGGGGGTTTGCGACTAAAAACAGCGTAAATTTTTAACAAGGCATAAAATAGCCAATAAGGAATGTGGATAATTAACGTCTTCAGTTTTTTGACTTTTTTAATAGTCCGAATAATATCAACATAATCCACTTGCTCATTACCAACAACATCATAAATGACACCGTCAGGCTGATTTTCTATACAGTGAATAATCATTCGACAAAAGTCTTTATTATATAAGGGCTGACGCATGTATCGACCATCTCCAGGAATAGGAAACACGGGTATCCGTTCCATAAAACGCGATAGCCAACCCAAATGTTTTGGATCAAACCAACCAAACATCAGCGTTGGGCGCAATACACACTGTTTAATACCACTTTTAACAACCATTTTTTCCTGGTGTTTTTTTGTGGTGGTATAATCATCAGCGGCTACAGAATTGACGACAGATGAACTAATGTGGACAGTAAAGGGAATTTTATATTGATGTATCGCTTCCAACACACGCTCAGTTGCTGTAATATTATTACGAGTAAATAATTCAGAATGTTTGCCCGTAATTTGTGCATGAAGCATAACAACACACGCTGCATTTTCAAACACATCTTGTTTATTGCCTTCTGCTAAATCAGCTAAAACCGTTTCAACATCCGGATGTAACTGTTTAAGAATCTTTAAGTTGTAAGCGTGTTTGTCAATAGCAACTATATTGCGATAGCCCTTTTTTTTAAGCTGCACAACGAGATTTTGTCCCACTAAACCCGCCGCGCCCGTTAAAATAATTTTATCTTGTTTTGTCATACGTTTAAAATTTTACTGGTTTGATATTCCTTGGTTTTTAAATACTTTAGCCAAAATAAACAGGTATTTACCAATAGTTTATATTATAAAAAAGGATTGTACCATATCATATTCAGGTTCCTACTCGCCAGAGTGGGAACCGATTCTCGACGCGCTAGCGTTGAGTGAGAACAGGACGCTGGCGCGTCCAGACAGGATTCCCACGCCGGCTGCGTGGGAACCAGAAAAGGATTGTACCATGTCAATATTCAGGTTTAAATTCTTTATAAAATAAAAGCCTTAGTAGTTATTGTCACTTATAACTCCCTTATTTTTTGCATTTTCGGGATAAAGATGCTCCACATTATATAACTTAATAACCGTTCCCGGTTTAGCACATAAAATACCATTCATCAAGCTTTCCCAATTTGTCTGATGATGAAAACGCACAATGCTATACCGTTGATTAATAAACTTCTCTCGTTTGACTTCCTTCTTCGTGTCGTAATAGATATGGTTGTCATAACCGTTGCATTCTAACACTAACATTAACTTTTCTACAAAGAAATCAACTTTATAGTTGCCGATTTTGTAGTTGTGATGCAAACCTAAACCCGCGAATACTTTGGTGAACACTTCTAACCATTCAATTTCTCCGCTCGTTTCTGGTTTCGCCAAAGAGCTTATTTTTCCAAACGCTTGTTTTTTCAACTCAATCCCAATCACCGAATCCATGCCTAAAGCTATCTTGCTAACATCTTCTATGTGATAGCCATTCATGCGTGATGCTTTATAGCCGAGAGAGCGAATGGTTGGGTAATCCAATTTAATCGGCTCAATTTCATGCCGATGTTTGCGAAGAAAACTATTCAGAGTGCCTTCTGGCACTTTAAGGAATTTTACAATGTCCTTCTTGATAGCAATCTCATCATCAACTGAACAGGTAAAGCCATAATCCTTGATGAGTTTAACCGCGTCCAAATAATGCTGTTGGGCGGTTTCCTGAATGTCTGGAGATAAATCACAAGCTTGTTTAATGGAGACTTCTAATGCTGATCTAGTTAAAGCACAAATTAAAATAGAACATCTTTCTCCAATATGCAATTGGTTTTTCTGAAGTGCATTATGTCCAGATGCCATAACATAAGCACGGATGATTGTTTCTATAACATTACTGTTATAAACAACAATTTTTCTATTTTTATGAGGACTATTTTTTGCAACCACTTTTACTAAAGTAGTCTTCACGATCAACCCCTCATTAATAAACGGTTTAAGCGTTTTTGAAGGCCAAGTAGTCTTCACGCGGTTTAATGCCATTTGGTTCATACCCAACAAGTCAGCAGTCCCACGTTCACTCATAACCGCAGTGCCATCATTTAGCACATATCCGTCACAAATGATGTTAGGGATTAACTCGACTTTCCCGTAATGTACAGCTTCTTGCATAATTTTACCTCGTCAGTTTAGTTGTTTAACCACAGTTTTTTGCAACCACTTTTACTAAGTCTCCCCCCATGCCTAAACCATTATCAGCAAAAGGTTTCAGCGTTTTTTGAGGCCAGTTTCCCCCCATGGCCTTTAACGTTTTCTCGTTCCCAACGTTTCGTTGGGAATGCCTGTTTGCTGAGCTTCTGCTTGGCGTGTCAATTGTCAGAATCAGAATTTGCAGGATTTGAGAATTAACAGGATAAAACTCAAGGGCATATTCCTCTTTTCCGGATTAATATAACTACAAGGATTACTTATAATAAAGGATTAAAAAGGAGGTATTTCTCTGGTTCCCAACTCGCCAGAGTGGGAACTGAGTCACGACGCGCCAGCGTCGAGTGAAAAATAGGACGCTGGCGCGTCCAGACTGGATTCCCACGCCGGCGCGTGGGAACCAGAAAACAAATATAACCACGATCCAATCCCTTATTATAAACAATCCTTGTAGTTATTGTGGCTCAAATAAAGAATAAAAAACCAAACCTCCCACAGCTATAATCCTTTCTTATAAACAATCCTTGTAGTTATATTAAGGATTACTCAAAAACAAGAACTACAAGGATTATATTTTAGAAAGGATTTAAAACCTTTAACTACAAGGATTGTATATAAAAAAGGATTTAAAACAAATATAACCACGATCCAATCCCTTATTATAAACAATCCTTGTAGTTATTGTGGCTCAAATAAAGAATAAAAAACCAAACCTCCCACAGCTATAATCCTTTCTTATAAACAATCCCTGTAGTTATATTGAGGATTACTCAAAAACAATAACTACAAGGATTATATTTTAGAAAGGATTTTACCTGGGAGCATTTCAATAGCTTGATGCTAAACCGAAAAACTTAAATCACACTTCCAAATATCTTACCACCTATCAGTTTAGTACAACGAATTTTGTTCCTAAACTAATTCAAAACCTCAATATTTCATAAATTTTGATATAATACAATTAATTAGGAAAATAAGTGCCGAACAATATTCGTTTATCCACGTAATTCGTTGTACTTAATGTTCAAGGACTTAAGAAAACTGATAGGTAGTAAGCCCCACAGGTATAATCCTTTCTAAAATGTAATCCTTGTAGTTATTGTAATCCTTGTAGTTATTGTCTGCTTCTAACTAAACAAACCACGCAACCAAAACCAATAAAACTAACAGCGGTATTTTTATGGATAATACCTTTTTAACAGGCAAACGCAAGGGCCAAAACCAGATAACTAAACCCACTAACCACCAACCACTTACCCAATCCAACCAATACAAGCCACCAAATAAAGAAACAAGAGTCGCTAGAATAATGGGAGCATAAGAAGCCGCTTTTACTTGTAAATGTGCTGTTTCTAGTTTTTCTAAGCTTTGTTTGTAACTGTCTAATTGGGTGGTTTGATACAATTCTTGCCACAAAGTAATGGCATTCTTATACATGGCAAGCACTTGTTGTCTGTTTTGCCGAATAGCAAAGAACTTGTAAAACGGTATTTTTTTGACTTGGTAGATACCACCCAATTTGTAGTAAGAAATAGCTAAATTATTTGTTATTTCAACGTTTTTTGCAGATGATTCATAGAGTTCTTTCATTATCTGATTAAATATTTCAAAGAACTCAAGTGCTTTATCGACTTGGCCCAAATCCTGATGAATCTCGCCTAATTTTAAATAAGAGATAGCCAGCCCATTTTTCAAACTTTCACTTTTCGGATTCGATTCGTAGAATTTTTTACCTAATTGCATTCGTAATTCAAAAAACTCAAGTGCTTTATCGACTTTGCCCAAAGCCTGATGAATACCGCCTAATCTTTCATAAGAGATAGCCAGCTCTTTTTTCAAATTTTCACTTTTCGGATTCGATTCATAGAGTTCTTCACTCAATTTATTGCACAATTTAAAGAATTCAAGTGCTTTATCGACTTTGCCCAAAGTCTGATGAATATCGCCTAATTTTTCATAAGAGATAGCCAGCCCGTTTTTCAAACTCTCACTCTTGGGATTCGAGTCATAGAGTTCTTTACTTAACTCGTTATATAATTCAAAGAATTCCAGTGCTTTATCGACTTGGCCCAAAGCCTGATGAATATTGCCTAATTTTTCATAAGAGATAGCCAAATCATTTTTAATCTTTTCAGACTTTTGATTATCGTTAGACAGTTCAAGCATTAAATCTTTATATTTTTCATAATGCTTTAGTGCATCATCTAACTTTCCTTGTGCTTCATTGATTGCACCTAATCTGTGATAAGAGATAGCCAGCCCAATTTTCAAATCCTCACTTTTCGGATTCGATTCATAGAGTTCTTTACTTAAATTATTATATAATTCAAAGAACTCAAGTGCTTTATCGACTTGGCCCAAAGCCTGATGAATATCGCCTAATTTAGCATAAGAAATAGCCAAATCATTTTTAATCTTTTCAGACTTTTGATTATCGTTAAACAATTCAAGCATTAAATCTTTATATTTTCCATAATGCTTTAATGCATCATCTAACTTTCCTTGTGCTTCATTGATTGTACCTAATCTGTGATAAGAGATAGCCAACCCGTTTTTCAAACTCTCACTTTTCGGATTCGAGTCATAGAGTTCTTCACTCAAATTATTATATAATTCAAAGAACTCAAGTGCTTTATCGACTTGGCCCAACGCTTGATGAATATTGCCTGCACGTTCATAAGAAACTGTGAGACTATATTGCTCGTCACAATTTTTAAAATGTTTGCTGGCAATTTTAATGCTAGCTAACGCATTCTCAAGTTGACCAATATCATTATAATTATCAGATAAATAGATATTTAACCAACCGATTTCATAACCAGAAGTCGTTACCTTTTGCGTTACCGATTTTGCATAACTCAAATAATCATAAGCGATGTTAAGGTTTTGTTGCATTATCTCACTTAACGTAGCAATCAACTCCGCAATATTCGCATTATCCACAGCCAACTTTGCAAACACCACATCTTGCACCAAAGCGTGCATCTTATAACTATCGTCCTTGGCACTTAACCAACCATATTGAAACAAACTGTCTAAATCATCCTCAAACTGATTGTCATCTTCAATCGCAAATAAGGTTTTTAAATGTGCTAAAGGGATATCCTCCGCTGGCAACACCGAGAAATACCGTAAAATCGTTTGCATCGTAGCATCTAACTCTGCCGGTTCAAACATCGCTAAAATATACTCATATAACTTGGCTTGTTTCTCCTTCAACTGACTATCCGCATGAGAACCCACCGTGATGACTCGTTGTAAATCCTGATGACTCAAACCACTGTCCAAACGTTCTAACAACTGCTTGATAGTCAATCGTTTTTTCTTACCCGCCTTAGCGATTAACTCAATCATCAACGTATGATAATAAATCTTATCCAACAACGCCGGCAACAAATCCTGCTCTGTTGGACGATAATAATGCAAAAATAAATCTTCGGCATCAACCGGTGATAATTCATCCACTGCCACAATGTCATAATCATCGGGTTGACAACGGCTCGTCACTAAAATCTGCCAACCGGTTGACTTTAAAACAGATTTTAAATCAATCAACTCTTGCTGATTATCGGCATTATCCAACAACAACAAATTAGGCTTTGTCGATGACTTAACTTGTTGTAAACTTAAAATAACCGCCTCAAATTGTTCTGCCAGCGAACTATTCGGCGCAAACTCAATACCCAATGGCTGACGCAATTTATCAACCATATTTTGCCGTAAATCGCTCCCCACAAAAACCGAGGCGATATGTTTATAACTGTCTCTATATTTATTGACATACGTTTGCGCTGCCGCCGTCTTGCCAATCCCTCCCAAGCCATTCATCAACAACACCGGCTCATCTTGCAACAACCGCTGATGAATCTCAGCCAATAAATCATCGCGCCCAATAAAAAAGTCGGGTTTTGGGATGTTGGGGAAATTATAAATTTCATCAGCCTGTTGTGTCAGCGCATCAGATTTGATTTCATGCTCAGTCAGATAAAATTCCAACTGTTGCCAAAATTGTAAATGCAAATCCTCAGTGTTTTTATAGCGGGTTGGAAAATGTCCTAATGCTTTGAGCTTAGCAAAAAAATCGACCAAACTGGGTTGCCTATCCGCAGGCTCTTGAAAATAAGTGAAAACTTGGGGCTTGTTGGTTTGCTTAAATTGTTTGTATGCAATCCCAAATTCCTCAACCGTAAACTGCCCCGCTTTAGTCGCAAATAACGCCACAAAAATATCACTCCCCCGAATGGCTTTGTTGTATTCATCCTGCAACCGCGTTTGTGATAGCGCATTATTAAGACTGTTCTCCCAAGCAATGACATCAATAAACACATTATCCTTATGCAGAGATTTACATCGCTGGTAAATAAAATTTTCAAACTTGCGCCGCTCAGATTCTAGCTCCCCTGATGACGCAAGAAAAATAGTGATTGTTGACATAATACTCCTTTTTTATTTTATTGGAGTCCAAACCTTCAGGTTTGGGCATCCCAAGGCAAAACCAGACCTGGCAGGTTCAAAAGAAAACCTGCCAGGTCGAAACCTACGTCGCCTTTGACCTGTCAGGTTTGGTTTTAACCTGACAGGTCTGGTTTTAAAGTGGACTAAATTATTTTATGTTACAAATAACTCAAACTCACTTTTAAAAACACTGCTAAATTCAACACAAAAAATATCCAAGGTATTTTTACCTCAATATGGGTAAACGGTTTGTAAAGATGAGAATTTTTTCCTCTATCTACAGCCTCCCATTCTGCATCATAAGGCGCGATAGGGAGTCGTTGTTCGATGTGATGAATGACTTCGTACTTAGCACTGTTTAGCTGTTTGTAAGACCGAACAAGTTGAAACCAAATCACACAAAGTATCATGCCCAACACACTAATAATCCAATAAAAATCATTGGTTTGTGCTTGTTCTACGCCCAATTTTGCGCCAAGATAAACCCCAAATTGCACGTAACCAAGCACGGCAATAATGGCACTATTAATAGTCAGAAAAAAAGAATTGGCACTTTGTCGCCGCGTACTAATTCTATCTGCCATTTCCACGTATAACTTATACATTTCCAAATAATGGGCGCGGTAATCACTCCCGTATTTTTCTTCATTTTCTTTTAACAATGCTTTCTCGATATCCAAAATAAAGCCTCACAGTTATTTGTTATTTTCTGATTGTAACAGATTTTGGGGACACACCCCTAACCCCCCGTACACAACCCCCCGTACACAGGGGGAAGTCCCAAAATAGAAAAATTAAAGCAAAGTGTCGAATGATGTTTGGTTCCACCCGTGTACGGGGGGTTAGGGGGGTGTCCCTAAAATTATTTGAAGTACAGTGCGTAACATCAGTTAAAATCAAAGACTTCCAAACCTAAAGGTTTGGACTCCAATTAAAATCAAAGACTTCCAAACCTAAAGGTTTGGACTCCAAGGCTTAAGTTAATGGCAGTGAAGTAAAACTTGGGAACGATAAAAAAACTGCTTATGCTTCAATATTTAGCTGATTTAAAAACTGGCCTAATTTTTTGTCCATTTTACCAATATGATGGATAAACCATTCGACGATTTCATCTTGAATGCGTAAGGTTAAATATAAAGAACTTCCATTTTTCATATAATATTTTTTGATGTTCTCTAAATTTTCAATAAACTGAACATGTTTTGCTTTGTGGACTGAATATTGAGGATAATCATATTGCTTCATGTATCGTTCTTCCATTTCAAAATGGATGATGACATAACTTTTTAAAAAGTAAATGATTTCTCCTATCTCATCTTCTGCTTTATTATTGCCGATAGACATAATCAGATTTTTCATTTTGAGGAATAATTCTTGATGCTGTTCGTCAATTATCTGGTTATCAACTGATAATTTTGGTGTCCATTCCACAGCTTTAGCAGTTTCTTCCCAATTATTGCTTTGGTTGATTTTCAAAAAGTTTTGACAACGTTGGAGATAAAGTTTAGCAATGGTATCGTTAGGAACCTTATGCAAACAGGTTTGCATTAATTTGTTCACTTCGTCAAATTGACAGATATGGAAGAGGCGAACTGCTTCTTCAAAGGTTTTCCGAGTTAATAATTTACTTTCTCTAATTGTTTTTGAATCAGATTCAAATACTTCAAAAATACCCACCTGTTCACTACGTCCTTTGACTTTGATTTTGTCAATAAATCGGATGGCATGTTGAGAAGGTTCTATCAGATTATCAAACGTGTTTTGACTGATAAGTAGTGGTACTTTATAAACTTTAGTCGTGCTTTCAAGACGTGAGGCTAAGTTTACCGCATCACTTATAACGGTGCATTGCAGTCGATCTTTTTCTCCAATGATGCCTAACATCAATTGACCGGTATTAATACCAATACCTGTTTCAAGTCCCTGGTATCGTTGAATTCTTACCATAGCAATCGCCGCATTAATTGCGTCGTCTGCATTGATAAACAGTGCCATAATGGCATCGCCAATATATTTATCAACAAAACCATGATGTTGACGAATAATGGGACCCATTTCACCTAAGTAAGCATTAATAAAATCAAAGTTTTCTTGGGGAGACATTTTTTCAGATATCGTGGTAAAAGAGCGAATATCAGAAAATAAAACCGTCATGTTCATTTCCATACAATTGCTCAACTGAATATCCGTAACATCCCCCTTGTTCAATAACGTTAAAAATTCGTCAGGTACAAAGCGTGCGTAAGCTTGATTAGTTTCCTTGAATATTTCTCTGGCATAAAAAAAAGTGAATAAAACGATTCCTCCCGTGACTATCAAGTAGAAAGTAAAGATGGATTGCGCGTCTTTTTTGAGTGCTTGAGCAGACATTTTCAAATCAGACGAAATCCGATCTTCTAAAACCTTAAACAGATTTATTCTTTTAGTTGCTACCTGCCACCAATAAGCGGATTCTATGTTTAAATGGCTACCTGCCAATAGATGGTTTAATGCTTTAATAGCAGGGGCATCATCTATTTGGATAATGGCATTAATCTCATCTTCACTTTTTTGTTGATTTTTAAGTGTGATAGCCATCGCTAAATACTTTTTATAAGTCACAAAAGTATTTTCAATGATTTCAACATATTCAATATCTGAACGTGAAATGTAAGGTAAGCTTTTATAGATTTCCAAAATGGTAGAAGCACTTTTATATTGCTGATAAAAAGTATCAATATACTGTTGCTCTCCCCATAAGATATAATTATTAAGTTGATAAATTAGCCCACTATAGCCTAAATACGCACGTATATTTGCGAGAGTTTGTAGTTTAATAGATTGTTTTAAAAAAAGTTTTCTAATTTTTTTGACTTCATCTATAGATTGACTTTGCATGGTATCGCGATAAAATTTTTTTTGGCGAGATGTTGCAAAGAAAAAGAAATTTTTGATAAAAATATCTTGAGTACCTATCAACAAACCAAATTTTTTATAGATGCCAGGGGAAAATAGCTCTTTACTGAGAACATTATTTAAGGTAGCTCTTTCAACGCCGGCTTTTTCTTTAGCTTGTAAAAGATTGACATAAGCCACGATTTGATTAGACAGTTCAGCATGAGTAATGATTTTCGATAGATGATTAATATCTGCCAAAAGCAAATCAATAACCAGGGTATAATACTCAAACTCATTTTCAGCTAAGGGATCCAAGCTATTAATCAAATTTCTTTTAGCTTCAATACGATTAAGCGCGACAATAATTTCCGCTAAATTATTCTGAATTTCATTGCCAAAGCGTTTAATATCAAAATTTACCAAAAACAGGTTTAGTTCTTTGACAGCATTGTCTGTTTTAGTCTGTTGTGTTTGAAGTTCAGTAGAAAATTGTTTTCCTTTACTGCCTAGAAAACCCGCTGACAAACCCCTCTCTTTCTGTAATTCATGTACCAATGAGCTTGATTTAACAGCAAAATTTGACAATTCATGAAGTACACTGAGGTTATTGACAATATTTAATTTTTCTAAAGTGATATTGACCGTAAAAAAAATAAGTCCTATTATTGGAATAGCGAGCATTAACCCTAATTTGGTACTAATTTTAATATTTTTTAACATGATTAATTTTGAAATTGAAGATTGAGAATTAGGTTTTTAATTTAAAACGAAATACTTTGAGTTTTTAATTTACAATAACAATTTTTTTAAACCCATCTACAAAAATACCTTCACTAATGGGGTGTGATTAAAAGTGCATGGAATGCTAATTTTTCCAAAATTTATTTTGGGCGGTGTTCAAAATTTATTTTGGATGACTCCTACCCATGCACTTTTAATCACACAGGGAGTATATTGTTATGTGACAAATAATTTTCAAATAGTTTATAATATAGCAAGGTTTTACCATTTTTTTATATCAGAAAGTTTTTATAAATTTGCTTTAAATAGGTTATTTGTGAAGTAAAACAGTGAGTTACAAATAGTAAATATTAAGGAGTGTTTATTAAGTGAAATATTTTTTAATTTTTAGCCTAATGATTTTTATGAGTAAAACAATCGTTTCTTTTGCTCAACAATCCAATGCTAATTTCAATGTTAATAAAGGAATTTTAACCTTGCCAGAAGTGAACATAATACCCGATAGTTCAACATTTTCAGCCACACTGCATAAGGTTGATGATAGTAATGATTTTATTCTTGAACTTGACAGCATCACTCCCATTGAGAATTCTTTTATTCATTATGATCCTGACAAAGAAATTTTGTATATTCCTCATCTTGTTGTAGGAGATAAAATCTATCAAAAGATGCAATTAGAGGTTGTGCCACAAACCAGTCCGCCCCGTTTTCGTTTAATTGCTGCTGAGGTTGACCTAAAAAACACTCTTAAACAAGTGCAGGCAACAGTGGAAACCAAACCTGTTCCTGCTAGCGGTGATGCAGCAGACGATCCAGCTATCTGGATTCATCCCATAAATCCCACAAAAAGTATCATCATTGGTACACAAAAACTGGGAGGATTGGGTATCTATGATTTAGCGGGAAAAGAAATTCAATATTTAGCCGATGGTAATATGAATAATGTTGACTTGCGGTATAACTTTCTCCTAAATGATAAAAAGGTGGCGATAGTTGCTGCAAGTAATCGCAGTAACGATAGCATTGCTCTTTATAAAGTTAATCCAAAGTCTCGCGAATTAGAAAACATTGCAGCTCGCACTATTCAAGTTGGATTAACTACTTATGGGCTTTGTATGTACCAAAGTAAATCATCTCGTAAATACTATGTATTTATCAATGATAAAAAAGGTGCAGTTGAACAATGGGAAGTTTTTGGAACTGAAGATGGACAAGTTGATGCTAACCTAGTACGTAATTTAAAGGTCAAATCACAAGTTGAAGGCTGCGTGGCTGATGACGAGTTAGGACACTTTTATCTTGGGGAGGAAAGAGTTGGTATTTGGAAATTTGGTGCTGAACCAAACAGTGGAAATGAAGGGAAACTTATTGACACAACTAAAAATGGTAATCTTACCTCCGAAGTTGAAGGGTTAACCATCTATTACATCAATGAAACCGAAGGATATCTCATTGCTTCCAATCAAGGTAATGACACTTATACAGTTCATAATCGTGCTGGCAACAATGAGTATCTTGGTAAATTCCAAATTGTGGCTAATGAAGCATTAAATATTGACCATGTCTATGACACTGATGGTATTGATGTGATAAATGTGTCATTCGGTGAGAATTTTCCTTATGGCGTTTTTGTCGCTCAAGACGGTGAGAATATTGATCCAGAAGAAAATCAAAACTTTAAATTGGTGTCTTGGGAACAAATTGCTGATGCTTTGGGCTTAAAAAAAGAAAGTTCTTATAATCCACGTAATTAAGTTGAGGTTGAAGTCCAAAGCTTTAGCTTTGGAACGTCCAAACTAAAGTTTGGACTCTAACCCTTTTACTGACATTTTTCACTTTTCATTCTACACTTTTCACGTTCCAACAGGGAAACAAGTAGATGACCATCAGTGGGATGCAAGCTATGCGTACCCACGGTGGTTATGGTCGTAGCAAAGCCATGCAACGCAGGTACATCATTTAAATCTTGACTATAAGAGGGAACCCACTCATCAAAACCTACTCTGACAATAGACACATAAAAAGCGTTTGGGTGTGGTTGACGATTGAGCCAAAACAATAAGTTTGAGGGATGTTCTCTCATTAAATCCCTATATAATCCTCTGGAACGATTAATTGTATCTAAGCCAAAAAAAGGAGCAACCCAACTAAAGGGGCTATTACTTAATAGAGAACCCCATTCTGCTTTATCTGTCCCTAAATGAGGCGTGGCAATAGTAACCAAGCCTTTTATTGGAATACCACTTGCTACCATGACAAGACGTGCTACAACTCCCCCTGCTGAATGTCCCACTAAAATCAGTGAATTATTGGGATGTCTTTTTTGCACATTTCGCAAATAAAAATCTAGCCATTGCGCTTGCATAGGTATGGGTGCTTCGGAAGGTAAGGTCACCGTGTAAACATAGTGTTCAGTTGGGCTTGGTACTGCTAAGTTGGGTATTTGGCTATTAGGAAACAGATGTCCGGCATCGGTCCAACCTGCTTGTTGTAAAGTATTAACAATACCTATAGGCCGCCAAGCACTTCCATCACTTAAATAACCATGAACAAGCACTAGAGAGAGTCCTGCATTGATAGGCAAACTAAGTAATGAAAGGAATAATAAGCTAAATAGACGCAAAGATAAGTTTAGCCTTCCTTTAAAGAAAATAAAACGCTTAAGTCGATTAACAAAACTATCCATCTTCATTAATTCTCTTGATAAGTTCGTGTAAAACTCGTTCAGTATCTTCATTAGGTACTTGGCAAGTTCCCGCATTTCTATGCCCACCGCCATTATATTCCAACATCAATTTGCCAACATTGGTTTTGGAAGAACGATCAATAATTGACTTACCCACTGCCAACACGGTATTTTGCTTTTGTAATCCCCATAAGACATGAACAGAAATATTGCATTCAGGATATAATGCATAAATGACAAAGCGATTAGTTGTAAAGATTTCTTCCTCCTCACGCAAATCTAATACCACTAAATTATTATACACTTTGGCGCATTTTTCGATCTGATCCATAGAAGCTCTTTGGTGTTCAAAGTAGAGATCAATACGTTCTTTGACATCGTGTAATTCTAAAATTTCATCAATGGTATGCTTTTTGCAGTAATCAATTAGCATCATCATCAATTCATAATTAGAAATGCGAAATTCTTTGAAACGTCCTAAACCACTACGGGGATCCATCAAATAATTAAGCAACACCCAACCTTTTGGAGACAAAATTTCCTCACGGGTAAACTGAGCAGAATCAGCCTTATCCACTGAAAGAATCATATCCTCGCTGACATTAGGAAACCCTTTTTTGCCACCAAAATAATTATAAACTACGCGAGAGGCTGATGGTGCGTCTGGATCAATAATATAATTATCAGGATGTTTACCTAAAATTCTTAAGGTTTCACTCAAATGATGGTCAAAAACGAGATGGGCACCGGGAACATAAGGCAAATTGGTAGTAATATCATTAGCATTAATCTCAATTTTTCCATCTTGCATGTCCTTTGGATGGACAAATTTAATTTTATTAATTAAGTCAAGTTCTTTTAACAATACCGCACAAATTAAACCGTCAAAATCACTCCGAGTCACCAAGCGATATTTTTGTGCTGACATACTTCCATCTCCAACAAAGAGGCATTAATATAGAAATCCCCCCTTCTTTGAAAAAGAGGGGGGGGTTGAGAGGATTTTAAGCTTGTGGACAAAAATACATGATAAGCCTCACAAAAGCTTTAAAAACTGTTGATATTTTATAGACAATTTTTGTTGCTGTAAATTTTTCGGTGATACACTACTTCGCTACGCTTTGGCACAGTTTCGACTTTAATCTATCCATTATTGTGCTAAAAATTCTGAACTACATCAAAATAATATTCTAGGCGTACACCTTTTATTAAAACACGAATAATAAAAAATAAAAATGAATATAGCAGCAAATAACAAAGAGAAAAAAATGTGTGACGGAACAAAAACTGGTTCAAAACCCTCCCGTATCAAGTATGAAACAGACTCCAACTTCTCTTTGTTTTTATTATTAAGAGGAAAAAACAGGAAAATAGAATTTTTGAAGTGCTATTAATTTAACTGATTAATGCTTACATTCAGAAGTTTTTCTATTGAATCATTTGATAGTTACTTGCCAAAGCCACCACTAATAGCATTGTGAATAATATAGTTTTTCACATAAATAATTTTACACACCAAACCTGTCAGGTTTTTTGAAGTTATTTTTCTGAATGTCTATAGATTTATTTAGATG
>JAUCGK010000229.1 GCA_030378085.1 Candidatus Parabeggiatoa sp. HSG14 | reverse complement strand
AAGATTTTAAATAACGCTCAAGCTGATCCGTTTTTAACGCATTATCTAAAGATACGCCAATATCTTTAGCTTCGATATGGCCCAACTGCATATTATCGTTTTTGGGATCGAGTATCACTAAATCCGGCGAGCCACATTCAATACGTTTTGGTTCATTAATGGCATTAATAGAAGGGTATAGTGTTTTTAACAAACTCACCAATGCGGGACGGTGAGTATGTTCTTTGGCGATACCAGTATTGAGATTGGTTTGAATTTGGTTTAGATATTGATGAATTAGGTTATCCATAATATTATAATGACTACAATTAATTCTAGTGATTAGAAAATGGCTAAACTTTATAATATTAAAAATATTGAATTAAAGCAACTGTCATTTTTATTTTTACTGTCATTTTTATTTTTAAGGTATATAAACATTATGAAATCATACTCCTTTTTAGCAATCTTATTATTAATCATCAGCTTATCCATTAATGCAGAAATCACCACCGATGGCTCCCTTGGCTCCCGTGCCAATTTACAGGGTCATGATTACCTAATCGGAGCTGATTTAGGACAACAACACGGTGGCAACTTATTCCACAGCTTTCAAGATTTTAATTTGAACAGCTTGGAAAGTGCCACTTTTTCTGGACCAAACACGGTTCAAAATATTCTCAGTCGCGTAACCGGCGGCAATCCATCTAATATTGACGGGTTAATTCGTTCAACAATTCCTAATGCGGATATGTATTTTCTTAATCCGTATGGGATAATGTTTGGTCCCAATGCTAAATTAGATGTGCAAGGTAGTTTTCATGCTAGCACTGCCGATTATTTGCGATTGGGAGAAAACGGGCGATTTGATGCGCGTAATCCAAGTGATAGTATTTTAACGGTTGCGCCGATTGCAAGTTTTGGCTTTTTGACTGATTCACCGGCTAAGATAACTGTTCAAGATAGCATTTTATCGGTTTTGAAAAAAGAAACTTTATCACTCATTGGTGGTGACTTAGATATCAACAGCAATTCACCCGTTATGGTTAATCAACCCAGTTTTATTGCACTTCCTAATCAACCCAAATTGTCTAGTCCTTCCGGGCAAATTAATCTCATCAGCGCGGCTTCAAAGGGTGAAGTAGTCTCCAATGAATTGGGATTTTTACTCTCAGATCAAGGCGGACAAATCACCCTCAATAATAGTCTTATTGAAGTCAATGGGATAGCCGGTGGTCAAATTGATATTCGAGGCGGAAAACTTATCATGCGTGATTCTCTGCTGCAAGCCAGTACCTTGGGTCCTAAAAATGGTCAAGGTATCACGCTAGATTTACAAGAGGCTATTGATATCAAAGCAGAAGGTGTTATTACTATCTCATTTGATACTTTTGGTCAAGGTGATGCTGGTATCCTGACTATTACAACGCCGCAACTGGAAATGACTTCGGCAGGGATATTAACCAAAAGCGTGGGTAAAGGTCAAGCCGGTGATATTGAAATTAAGGCCAATCAAATGACTTTTAAAGAGGGAGGCACCATCATTAGTAGTGCTATCAAGGAAGGAGGGGCTGGCGATATTACCCTAAAAGTCGCAGACACGCTCAATTTAACCGGTTTCTATGCGGGTATTGTAGAGGACGGTATTGTTGGCACTCTCGTGAACCTTCCCTCTGGGATAAGGACTTTTACCCAAGGTAGTGGTCAAAGTGGCAATATTATTATAGAAACCACTCATTTGAATATGGAGAAAAGTAAAATTAATGCGAGTAGTCAGGGACAAGGAAATGCTGGAAATATTATCATTACTGCCGATCAAATTCGTTTAAACAATGGTAGTGGCATTCAGAGCAACTCCAGTAAAAAAGGGAATGGTGGTAAAATTATACTTAATGTAGCAGAAAGTTTGACTATAGCCGGAACACGAAATATAGTGCTTACCGTTATCAATTCAGGGCGCCAATTTGATGATACACCAAGCACCATCTCTAACCGTTCACAATTTGGAAGTACGGGGGAGGCTGGGCAAATTGTGATAAAGGTTCCAACGTTGATTATGGAAAACAGTGGGGTTATTTCAACGAGTACCGGTGGAACTCGTGATGGTGGTGAATTAATTCTTACCGCAAACAGCCTCAAGATAAATAGTGGTGCTCGTATAGAGAGTGGTAGTGGTTTTTCAAGTGGTGGCAATGTGCATACCAGTAGTGGACAAGGGGGAACGTTGTACCTTAATATCGCTGAAAATATTACCATCTCCGGTGATAACAGTGGAATCTTTAGTACCACTGAAGGCGTAGGAGAAGGCGGCAATATTCACATTGAAACCAATCAGCTTACCATTACCAACAATGGTATTCTCACTGCTAGTAGTCAAGGGTCCGGAAATGCCGGCAATCTAACGATGCAAGCGGATATCATTCATTTAACTAAACAGGGCCGAATCAGTGCCGAAGCGACAAATGCGGCGGGTGGCAATATTGTCATCAATACGCCTAATTTACTGTATTTACGCGAGGGTGAACTTACCACGAGTGTTGGTACGGGCAAAGGTCAAGGTGGTGATATATTAATTGAAAATCCCACGTTTGTGGTTTTAAACCAAGGAAAAATAAAGGCCCAAGCGGATAAAGGGCAAGGTGGCAATATTCGCATTGTTGCTGAGCAATTTATCAAATCGCCGGAAAGTTTAATCAGTGCTTCCTCAAAGTTAGGCATTGATGGTGAAGTTAATGTTGATTCTCCCACGGTGGATATGAATGCGTTTTTAGTGGTATTGCCAGGTGGGTTTGTCGAAGCTCAATTAAAACAATGCACAACCGAAGAAATTGAAAATCCCAGCCGCTTCAAGGTTGATTTGACTCGTGATAGCGCACCGCCTTTTGAAAAATTCCTCAAATTGGAACCGACAAGGATTGAACAATAACGACAGGAATTATATTAAGGTAATACTCAGAACTCAATTTTTTTTGAGTCCAAAATTTATTTTTGAAAGTAGAGACACATGGACATGTGTCTCTTTAATGAGAAATTGTACTTAAAATGTGTATAAATTTTTCATAATCATGCTCGGCAACTTTCCAATCATTATTTAACAATATAACACCTCGATGCCAGTGTCTACGTATTAATTCCTGAAAAATGACTAAGTCAATCTCAGTTTTTTTACCCCTTTCAACTTCTTGATTATAAAGTTTAAAATGGGTAATGATTAACCCTATCCACAATAAAGATAATTCTTCTTCTTTACCAAATAACAGATGCCCTTCAATAGGTTTAGACTTAGAATCTGGTGCATCAGGAAACGATTTTATTTGAAGGGATCGCCCAAGTGCTAATCTTGCCATTTGATAATTGGTGGAAAAACCTAAATGGCTTTTCATTTTTTTGCTGAGATTATCAGCTTCTTGTGTTGTGTAAAAGTGAGCCGTTATTACATTTGTTAAACTTAAATCAGCCATCATTATTTTCCGTCAGTGATAAAATAACTGTTTTCAATCGCAACTGTTTTTCCAATGCCTTCTCCTAATTCTTGATGCTGGAGTAAATAGGTTTTAGCAATGCTATTTTTGAATTTATTGTAATAAAAAACATCAATTTCTTTATCTTGGCTTAACAAAATAACTTGTCTTTGTTGATCGGATATCCAAAAATTGAGAATATTTTCACGATGAGTACTATCTAATCTCCCTAACGGTGTATCTACAATAAGGGGTGCTTTTAATCCGGAAACCTTTGCCAATCCTGCTAATAACGCCGTTGCAAAAATCTGGTCTTCTCCTGCAGAACGATCCACTTCAAGTAAAGTGCCTTCCCGATTCAGCAATTCAATATTTCCCTTATCATCAATGTCAATATGTGCAATATTTTTTTTATGAGATAATTGTTGATAAGTTTCGCACATTGCTTTTTTTAAGTGTTTTTGTTTAAGCTGATAAAGTGCTGGAATAAGCTCATCAATTAACTTTGTGATGTTATGAGCATGAGCGATTTTTGAAAGGACGGGTTTTGCAACGATGAAGCGAGAAAATTCTCGTTCATAAGTGGCTTTAAGTTGATTGATGGTACTTGTTAACGTTGTTAATTCTCGTCCATTATCTCCATATAGTTTTTGTTTTTCATCAAGTGTTTTTTGGCTATTGTGGAGTTTTGTTTTAAGTGTTTCAAGTTTGCCGTTTGTTGCAATACCTTCAATTTTTACAGCGCGTTTTTTGATGTCTTCAATTTTTTTATCCAGTGTTTCTTTTTGCTTCACTACTTTTATTAAATCATAATTTGTGGATTCAATCAGTTGTAGTCGCTGTAACAGTCTTTGCCTCGTTTCTTCAGATAGATAATGATGAATAATGTCAGTTGCACAGTTTTTTGGTTTTGGTGCAAACATACTTTGCCAAACCTTTTCAAGGCGATTTTTTAACACTTTTTTTTGTAATTCAGTAAGTTCAGGATGCATTTTTGGTGTTTTAATCTCCGCAAAACGATTGATAAAGTCATCCTGATTTTTTTTCAAATTTTGATTTTTTGCTTCCCAAGCCAGTTTTTTCTTTTCGCCTGAAATCTGTAAACGATAGTTTTCTATCAATTCTTGTCCCACTAATTGAAGAGGAAATTCAGTAATCAATAAATAATCAAGCGTCCTTTGACATTCGTCACGTTGTTTTTCTAAGATTTTTTGTTGATTATTGATATCTTTCAGGTTAACGACATTTTCGCCACCAAGAGAAGCTATTTTATTGGTTAAACTGGTTCTTTCATTTTTCAAACGCCCAAGCTCACATTCCAGTTGTTTTTTCTCATGTTGCAATTTAGCCAACTGTTCTTCTTGTTGCGTCAATGCACGACGTTGAGCCTCTATTTTTTCTTCATCAATTTTATGTACTTGCCTTGCAGTATTGGCTTGATAATTAGTAAGCGTTTTTTTAAGGTTTCTCAATAACACCACACCCAATAAACTTTCCATTCCTTGTTGAATTTGCTCACTTCGGTTTTGATTTGCTAACTCATTTATTTTTTCGCCATCAAAGAAAAAGAAGGGCGCGAGATGTGCTGGTACAAATTGTTGATCTAATATTTCCCCAATATCTTCTGATTGAAGTGGTTCTTTTTTATTATCCCGTAATCGGAAAAATTCAACGCTTTCAGCATGACGCAAATATTGCTTCTTTTTGCTAAAATGCCATGTTCTTTTAATTTGAAAACTTTGATTAACCTGAGTATGGAATTGAATTAAAATACTCATCACCTTCCGATCATTTTGTAACGCATTCCCATGTAAGGCATTTTCTAAAAACTTATTATAACTTCCCACTCCCATTAAACCAGCACGCGCAAGATAAGTAATCGCCTCATTCCCATATAATCCTAAATAAATAGCCTGAAGTAAAGTGGTTTTTCCATAACCATTCATACCACCGATTAGGATAATATTTTTTCCTTCTGGGGAAGGCCAATGAAAAATTTGATGTTGATAGCTTTTGAACTCGGTTAATTCAATTTTTGAAATCCACATTTATTTTTACTCTTTATAAATTATTCTGGAATGCGCGTTAAAATTTCGGTAATTTGACTATTAATATTATGTTTTCTCACTTCTCCTTGATATTTTCTCTCCAAGGCGACTAAATCTTGGATAATATCCACTGGCATTTGATATGTATTACAAAGACTTTCAAAAATTTGGTAAGCTTCTCCATCAGCCCACAAAGGTAAATCACGTAAAGAAGATGATATCATGAGTTTTCCTGATTTTTTAACTATCTGATAAACTTTATTACTGTCATTTTTTTGGTAATATGCTACAAAGTTTCGCTTTGAAGTTCCAATTCATCTCATTATTTATGTAACTGATGTTACGCAGATAGATTCCAAACAGGAGTGCAAAATTTATCTTGCCAACTGGCAAACAGGAGTGCAAAATTTATTTTGCCAACTAGAGTACAACCTTTGCAAAATAAACTGATTATAACGAATTTTGGGAACACCCCCCTAACCCCCCGTACACAGGGGGAAGTCCCAAAATAGAAAAATTAAAGCAAAGTGTCGAATGATGTTTGGTTCCACCCGTGTACGGGGGGTTAGGGGGTGTCCCCAAAATCTGTTACAATCAGAAAATAAATTTTGCACTCCAATATTCACTTTTGGAAGTGCAGTGCGTAACATCAGTTATGTAATACACTTGATCCAAGTTCTTGTTTTGATGTTCCAATCATTTCTTGTATTTTTTTACACAATTTTTGTTATCATAATTAAATTTTCTCATCTTAAATAAAACATAATTTATAGCATTTCCCGATTGCGTCAGGTACAAGTCCTCTCCTTAATTTTAAAGAGGGGATTTAGGGGAGTTTATTCAATCGGGAAACGCTATAACTTGTGCTTCAGTACTTAACACCAAAATTTTGCAAATTATTAAATCCTTAATTCCTAAGTAAAAAAAACTAATACGGTAAAGATAAAAATAGTCAGAAAAATATTTTTGATATTCGCAGTAACTTATTGAAATACAATAATATTTTTTATGCCCTGAATCGCTGTCACTGTCTCTATAACCTTCATAATCTATCAAAAAGTTATAACGGTATTCCTCTGCACACACTGTAACGACTTGTAACGCCATACGACATTTGGTTTTATCAGTTCTGAAGGTGGTGTATTCGATTAATTCTTCAAACAAATTATTTAACTTATGGGTACGTGAATATAAACTCTATTTGCTTTTGACTCCAGCAAATATTTAAACAGCATTTCAAACATTTGTTGGTAATGAAAACAATGCAATATGAAAAATCAATAGGTTAAAATATGAGTTCAAAAATCAGCCATTAGCCTTGTTTATAAATGCAATGAAAGCATATCTTGTCATGAGGATTACATTGAACTGAACCAGTACCTGCAAAAATAGCTTTATGTAAATATTGAAACAAAAACAATTAAATGAGGTATTTTTTTAGTTTCTCACTTTTACAAATCCCAATTGGTAGGGAAATTATCTATCAGATAATGACTTATGCTTCAGTACTTATTGCCAACCAGTTTTAGCAATTCACGGGTTTTTAAAACCCGCTTGTCGGGATAACTGCGATAATAAACATTAATAGCTTGAATATCAGGATCATTTATTACTAGTTCAGAAAAACGTTGGGATAACCTTTGTGCGTCTTCAATATCTCGTACAATGTTTAAAGGTAAATCAATATCAACTGTTAGTTTATTGGGTAAATAATGCAAAGTGATTTGTTCAATCGCAGAAGTTGCTTTTAAAGGTTGCCAATATTGCTGTAAACGAGCAATGATTTCATGACGAAATGGTAACTTCAAGGTGGGATCAATTGTTTCATCATTGTAGAAGTCAACATGTACTAACACTTCAACAATTTCCTCTATGTGAGTCATCAACCGTTTACGCACAGTTTCACTGATTTTATGGGCTTCTGATACACTGATATAGGAATTCACCAAAATATGTACATCCACTAAAACATTAATGCCCATTTTGCGGGTGCGTAACTGATGTAAACCGTGAACCCCCTTCACAGATTTAATAATATTTTTAATTTCAACCAGTTGTTCTTTTTCTAGTCCAGTATCTATCAATTCCTTAATACCTGGCAAGCTTAACGAAAGTCCAATATAGCCAATAATAAAACTAATCCCAATCGTAGCAACAGCATCCCACCAAATAAAACCGCTCATACTCCCAGCTATACCAATAAATACGATAACCGAAGAAATCGCATCACTACGATGATGCCATGCATTTGCTCGCAACATTGGTGAGCGTACTTGTTTAGCAACATACATCGTATATTGGTATAAGGTTTCTTTGATGACAATAGATAATAGAGCCGCAGCAAGACTGATAGCTGTGGGCAATAATAGTAATTCTGGGCTAAATAAACGTCTTTGAGCATCTATCAATAAACCAGCTGCCATCAGTAAGAGTAAACCTCCTCCCGCGATGGTTACTAGCGTTTCAATACGTCCATGTCCATAAGGATGCCCAATATCGGGGGGCTGCGTACTGTATTTAGCACCAATCAATGTCATCGCGCCAACCAGTAAATCCGATAAAGAATGCAAACCATCAGCCATTAAAGCCTGCGAATGTCCTATAAAACCAAAAATAATTTTAATAAGCGTCAATAGGATATTAGTAGCTATCGCCAACCAAGTAATATTGCGTATGGCAATATAACGTTTTTGTGATGACAAAGATTTCAACGTATCTATTTTTTCAAAATGAGAAATTTTCATATTCTTAAAGTGTAAAAATCCAATTTCCAGATAAACATTATAAACACTTAAGTGTTTAAGCAAAAATAAAATATACATTAAAAATCTGATTTTTTATTTTTAAATGTTACATTATATCCAAAATAAATTTTGGACGCCTTACATCCAAA
>JAUCGK010000228.1 GCA_030378085.1 Candidatus Parabeggiatoa sp. HSG14 | reverse complement strand
CATTATTTTTAAATTAAGAGGTTAAATAATTACAAAAACATACAAATTTTTCTATATTAATTTTTTAATTTTAAAAAAGTAAAAATATTTTTCTTAAAAAAATAATGAGAGTGTTAAATGGGTAGTTAATTTGGAAAGAATATTTTGAAGGCAGGAATATCTTGTGTTTGGGAAGGATTTTAAGAGTTATTCGTTTTTTTTGTGAGATATAAAAATTAAGGGAAAATTGTTATTCAAGAAATGAGCTACGATTTCTCGAAATCCAAATAACTGTTATCACATAAATTTTTGACATTGGTGTAGGTATTCAGTTATGAAATAATTTATTGGTATATGGAAATAATTTCGTAACTAATTTTTGGCATCCAAAAGTAGTTTACTGTTTAATGTGCTAAATATTATGAGTTTCGGGATATCCGCTTCGTGTAAACGAAACAACGGTTAATTATTCTTTTGAGAGAATTAAAGTGATTTTTATGAGCAGGATTAAATTTGACAGGAATTTTGTGGTAAATTCTAACGTTGTTGTGTGATCGTTTTTAAAACACACTATAAAATATGGTCGGGGAGGCGGGATTTGAACCCACGACCCCTTGCACCCCATGCAAGTGCGCTACCAGGCTGCGCCACACCCCGACTTTTAGAATTATGGAGAGCAGTTTACACTATTCTTTTGCAGATGTCACGTTTTTTTTCATTGGGTACAATTGCAGATGAATAAGGAGTGAGGCTGGAGTGTTATGATATGTATGATCTGTGTTTCGTTACTTCGTTGCCAATGCTGGAGCCTTGGAACGAGAAAATCATCAAACGAGATTATTGCTTTTAATTTTTCAAAATTAAATTTTGATTTATAGTTGTTTGCAAATAATCCTGCCATGACACTGATAAAAAATCCGTTTCTTTTTGTTAATTCGTTAAACTATCAGTATATTCAGTAAGGAATGAGGATTCAATAAAATACGAAAGTTGAAACCTGACAGGTTTTAAAAACCTGTCAGGTTTAGCAGTAAAATTTTGCAAATTATTAAATCCTCATTCCTAAGTAGAGACGCACGGCCGTGCGTCTCTACGTATCACAGGTTTTTTTACAGCAAGAAATAATTTAGTCAATCTTTTCACTTTTCACTTTTTTCTTATGGGATAATATTTATGAAAAAAGCATTTTTTTTAATCATTGTGTGTTTATTTCCGGTATGGGCGACAGGCACGCCTCTATCGGAACCTGCTTCACTGAGGGATAAAATCCCTGAAGACGCAGTTGGATATATTCGCATTCCTAATCCGTGGGGCTTTTTTTCGTCTCCCAAAGGAAATGTGTTAAATGATGCGCTGGCCAATGAACAACATGTCCAGCAAATCCAAAACTTGGAAGCTTCGATTTATCAGAATCTTTTAAAAAAGGCTGAAGATTTTTCACACCCAGCACTGACACTCTTTTTACATCACTTGCGTTCACCAGTAGAAGCCATTTTTCTACTCCCTGAGAATACGCCACCCCAACTGGGGAATGTGTTTCTTACAACCAAACTCAATTTTACAAATATTGATGAAATCAATATTTTCTTGAAGGAATTGATCGGCAAAACTGCAGTTTTGCAAATTATCAACGCGCTTTCTAGTGATGGTTACGGCACTTTAATGGCAGGACATCTTCCTATTTTTGCTTATTACGATATCAATACCCAAACGTTAAGCTTGATGGGAGGCATGGCTGCCAATCAAGACATTTTTCAACAAACGCTTAAGCAATTGTCTCCCGTTAAACAACATCCGATGTATGATATTGAAGATCGGATTGATACTAGCCATCAAGGTTATTTTAATTGGCTGAATATCAAAAGAATTTTTCCCCTATTCCAAATGGGAATACCCTCCCACGTTGCTCTGAATTTGCATAAATGGGGATTGCTCAATATTCGTGCACTTGCATTTGGTTGGGGAGTCAAAAATGGAAAAGGGCGTATCAGTTTGGTGGTTGATATGCCAAAATCAGGTTACAACCAATTATTCCCCGCGATTTCTAACACGCTTTCTCTCACTGCTGCTGGAAAGCCAGGGACAGTTATTTCTCTTTCCATTCCTACATTGAAATGGCTAAAAGGAGCTGAAAAAGTAGCTGAAAAAGAAGCAAAGCCAATGATGCTTCAAAAATATCGCCATTTCAAAGAAGCTTTCAAAACAGAATTTGGGTTTTCGATTGAAGAAGTACTTCAAGCTTTAGGGCATCAAGCACTCTTTTTCACTGATGAAATTGGTGAATTTGTTGCCATTAAAATAGGTGACGAAAAATTAGTACATAAAATCCTGAACACCATTGTAGAAAAAAATGATCTGACTTATGAAAAACGGTTAATTAATGGCAAAGAATATCACCATATCGTTGCGCCTGCTTTTTCATCGGAAGATTTTTTGCTTAAAAAGAAATCTTTGATTAAAAAAACAGCGTTGTCAAAAACTGCATTGCCTGACAATTCATCAACGCAAAATGGAGATGCACTCTCATTTTGGTTGGGATTACTTTCTAACATCAATACCCATTATTATTGGGTGGAAGAAGAAGGATATCTGATTTTTGCTCAAGTGCCTCAACCCCTGTTTGATAGAGAGCGATATCAAGAACATACCCCTATCCAACAATGGTTAACAGAAAAACAACGTCAAGACATTCAGTCCTCTTTGCTTCTGGTTTCAACAAGTATTTCTGATACACCGCGTTATCTCTACTACGGTTATTTGCAAATGTTGGATCTTTTAGCAGATTTAGCAGAGGCAAAGATAGATATCTTTAACTTACCCTCAGCAATGGAACTCAATCTACCCAAAGATGGCACTTACGGAATGCAACTGGATATGTCAGATTCACTGATATCGTTGGAGCTTACTTTTGAAAACAATCCATTGGAATTTATACTAAATCCAGATTTAAGTACAGTGGCTGTGGTAGGCATTTTGGCAGCAGTAGCTATTCCAGCATATACTGACTATCTCAAAAAATCGAAAATCTCAGAAGCAGTTTATTTATTGAATGTCCTTAAAATACCAGCAGAAGAATTTTTTCTGACGAAAGGCCGTTTCCCTGAAGTTTACGAGATTGGTGGAATAACAAGTGGTACATATACAAAAAATATCCGCTTATTAGATACGAAAGATGGTTATTCGGCAGAATTTAAAGATAGCTCTATTTCAGGAAAGCTAAAAATGCTTTATGATGCTGAGACTTATCTTTGGAAATGTACCTCCGAAAACATGGCAGAAAAGTATTTGCCAAGGTATTGCAGAAGAAAGAAAAGTAAAAAGTGATATTGGAGTAGAGACACATGGTCGTGTGTCTCTACGGGAGTGCAAAATTTATTTTGCGATGGGTTGCGTTCTTAGTTGGCAAAATGAATTTGAAACGAAAGTTTGGAAGCTATCTGCGTAACATCAGTTAAAAATCAAAAAAAATAATTTCCTTAGCCAAAAAAAGCTATGATGCTATGAAGATAAAAGCAAGTTCTAATTCCCAACTTCCATAAATTTTCTGTTTATTTTCGATTCATCAGCAACGAGAAATTCCACAAAAAAAGTTGTACCTTGCCCTAAAATACTTTCACACCCAATTTTTCCATGCATCGTTTCGACTAATTTTTTAACGATGAATAAGCCTAATCCCGTTGAATGTTCACCACCTGTCGGTTTAGGTGTTAATCGTGTAAATTGACCATATAATTTTTGCTGATCGGCATCACTTAACCCTGGCCCCTCATCCTGTATTTCGCAACGGATATAGTTTTTGTTTTGATTAAGACGAACATAAATAGGTTTGTTGTATGGCGAAAATTTGATAGCATTAGAGAAAAGATTGTCAAAAACACGACGGATAGAATGGTCATCAACAAGAGCAGAATGTGGTTCTTCTTGATATTCAAAATGTAGTTGGATATCTTTTTCCTTGGCTTTTTCATCATATCGTTTAACAAAGCCTTGTAAAATAGGCTGAAGATTGAGAATGTTCAAGGATAAATTCTTTTTATCTGATTCAATAGCGTTAATTTCTAATATATCTGTCACTAAATCAAACATTTGTCGCGAACCGGTTGAAATATTATCCATAAGATCAATAATTTGTTCTTTTGACATCTCATTAAAATAATTTTTAACCATATCAGCAACTGTCTGAATCACTGACAGTGGATTTTTTAAATCATGCACTGCCATGCTCAAAAACTCGTTTTTTTGTTGTAGTTCAAGAGTACGTTGAGCGAGTTTCTTTTCCTGAAAATAACGGCGAATCGCTTCAGTTACTGTTAAATTAAAATCAGTAATTTCCCAAGGTTTAGCGATGTAACGATAAAGATTGGCTTTGTTAACCGTCCTTCCTACTGCCTCGACATTCGCTTGTCCGGTTAAAAGAACTTTCAATGTTTTAGGTGCAATCGCATGAATGTGGGTAAGTAATTCATCTCCTTTCATTCCTGGCATAATATGGTCAGAAATGACTAGTGGTAATTCAATTTTGTCTTCTAATAACTCTTCAACAACTTCTAATGCTTCTTCACCACTCTCAGCCGTTTCAATTTGATAGTTTTTTCCAAAACAATTATTAAGTTGTTGTTTTATAGCATCAAGTAACATCTGTTCATCATCAACACATAAAATCACAGGCGTTTTCATTTTGGATTTTAAATTTTAGGTTTTAGATTTTTTTTAGATTATTAAATTATTAAACAGGTTGGAAGTAAGTAAAGATAAAGTCAATTTTACATCAATTTTTTAATTAGGATTTGTTAAACTTTAAAAAGTTTTATTAAGAACAGAAATATTGAGTCGCTTCCAAAAACCTCAACATAAGCATACACCGATATTTTGAGTATATATCCAAAATAAATCTAAAATTTCTTAAAAATTGTAAATTGATCTTAGACAAATAAACAGTATAGCCATCGTTGAATTTACAAAGAATAAATTATTTTTCACGCGATGCTCAACTTTATAAGTGATAACCGATTGATTTTTATGTAAGGCTCCTTTTGCTATAGCGTATCCATCAAATAGGTTAATTTTAATTTAAAATCAGTTAGTTAAATAAATTCTGGATAACGTTATATTACTATATTCTCCATTTTTAAGAAATTTTAAATTTAAAAATCTTACGAAAGCTCAATTTCATTATTATTTTTAGGTATACTGTGTGCGAGCGCAACTTAAACTTTTATTTTGTCAGGTGGAGTCCAAACCTTTAGGTTTGTAAGTGTTACCAAATCAAAAGCTTTAGACTCCAACAACCCATCAATATCATCTTGACAAAATACTAGGCAAAATCGAAGTTCTCCTCATAGAAATTTGATTTTTTCAAAAAATCGGATTTTTCAAAGATTTGAAAATTGTCACTTTCCTACGTTAAAATTAGTAAATTAACCTGAGTTCGATGTAAAAATAGAGTTAATTCAATATCGTTCCCAAATTTTATTTGGGAACGCACTGTCTGCCAAGCTTTGCTTGGCAAAACTCGAAGCAAAGCTTCTGATGCATTGCGTTCCCAAATAAAATTTGGGAACAATTGGGCACCCTTCATCATGATCGTTTTATTTAATATGTATCATACTGATTTTATTGTATAAATTTACAAAGACAAAGTAGTTTACAGTTTGAAAGCCCCCGAATTTTGTTGATTGATGCCTGTAACGAGTTACATCCTAATAGTCATGCCAAAATTTTTGTCATCATGCCAAAAGTGATGCATATTTTATGCGTACAAACTGTCAACTACTTTGAAGGGTGCCAACAATTGTCACAATTATCAGTGTATTATATAACAAATACAATTAGTTATATTCATCAACTTATATCGAAGCCAGGTTAAATTAAGTAAAAATAAAATTTGTCTTTTTTGGTAAGTGGTGAGGGAATATTTTTTAGTTTTTTTAACTTATTTTCTATTGTAAAATTTTCGGTAATACGTTATAAAGCACAGCAAAGAATTCCAACTCAGTTAACAATTATTTTTACTAAGCAACTTTAAATAAAAAAACAACTCTAAAATTAAAGAATTATGAACAATCTCATTAGCCACACCAAAATTTGGAATACTCTTAAAACCCATCAACAATCTTTAGCACAGATACATATGCGTGATTTGTTTGCGTCAGATAGTCAACGTTTTGAACGTTTTTCTGTGGAAGCTTGTGATTTGTTGTTGGATTATTCCAAAAATCGCTTAACAACTGAAACGCTTACCTTATTACAACAATTAGCAACAACAGCTAAGTTGCAAAAGTGGATTGCTCGCATGTTTCAAGGAGAAAAAGTCAATAATACCGAACAACGAGCTGCTTTACATATCGCACTACGCAATCGTTCTAATACGTCGATTTTAGTAGATGGCAAAGAAGTTATGCCTGAAGTCAACATGATATTGGCAAAAATGCGTCAGTTTAGTGAATCAGTGCGAAGTGGAGAATGGCGTGGTTATACGGGTAAACCGATAAAATCTATTGTGAATATTGGAATTGGGGGATCTGATTTAGGCCCAGCAATGGTAACAAGAGCACTAAAAGCCTATCACCCTCCTCACTTACGAGCCTATTTTGTCTCTAATGCAGATGGGACACATTTAGGGGAAACTTTGACCGAACTCGATCCTGAAACAACTTTATTTATTGTTGCATCAAAAACTTTTACAACTCAAGAAACTTTGCTCAATGCGCGAAGTGCTAGACAATGGTTAATAAATAAGTTAGGTGATGAAAAAGCAGTGGCTAAACATTTTGTTGCTGTCAGCACTGCCAAACAAAAAGTAACCGAATTTGGAATTGATCCCGCAAATATGTTTGAATTTTGGGATTGGGTAGGAGGGCGTTACTCATTGTGGTCTGCTATTGGTTTACCAATTGTAGTAATGATAGGCATGGATAATTTTGAACAGTTATTAAGTGGTGCTCATCAACTAGATAAACATTTTGAGACGGCTCCCTTTGACAAAAATTTGCCGGTGTTAATGGGATTAATTAGTGTCTGGTACAGTAGTTTTTTTAATGCAACCACCGAGGCAATATTACCTTATGATTATACGTTAGAATTATTTCCTGCCTATTTACAACAATTGGTCATGGAAAGCTTGGGCAAACAAGTTACCCGTGAGGGAGAGAATGTAGATTATCCAACTTGTCCAATTATTTGGGGTGCACCTGGCAATAATGGGCAACATGCATTTTATCAATTATTGCACCAAGGTACCCTTATGATACCTACCGATTTTATTATCGCCATTTTTAGTCAACATAATTTCCCAGGACATCAAGAGGCAGTATTATCCAATGCATTGGCACAAACTTATGCATTGATGATGGGTAGAAACCCAGAAGAAACGCAAGCATTGCTTAAAATTCCAAATCCCTCCTTGCCTCAGTGTGAAATTGAAAAATCAGAAAAACTAACCCAACAACTTCCCCATCGCGTTTTTCCGGGCAACCAACCAAGTAACACATTAATTTATAAAAAATTAACTCCAAAAATTTTAGGCACGTTAATTGCCTTATATGAACATAAAGTGTTTGTACAAAGCGTTTGCTGGGGAATTAATCCATTTGACCAATGGGGCGTAGAACTTGGCAAACAAGTTGCCGGCACTTTATTACCCACCCTTTGTTCTGAACAAGAAAAGGATGCTCATCACACAATAAAACACGATCCCTCTACTGAAGGTTTGTTGAATTACATAAAAGCTTATCGTCATGGTTAAATTATGCTATCATAAAAACTTTATTTAATAAATGAGTTATAACCACTATTTAAAGTAATTTATTACGGCTGAGGAATGTGCATAAAATAATAATCTGTGATACGAAGACGCACAGCCGTGCGTCTCTACGTATCTCTTAATGGCATTGTCCCTTAACATAGGGAGGTTGATTTTAGAACTCTCTAACGTTCCAAATGTTTTAGTTTGTCTAGTTTACCGTCCCACTGCTCAGCATTTAGCAGGGGTTCTTTACGTTCAGTAATAACTGGCCATTGTTGAGCCAAATCAGCATTTAATTGTACAAAATGTTGTTGTTCCTGGGGTAAATCATCTTCTGAAAAAATGGCTTTAGCAGGACATTCAGGTTCACATAAAGTACAATCTATACATTCTTCTGGGTCTATGACCAAGAAATTGGGACCCTCGTGAAAACAGTCTACCGGACATACCTCTACACAGTCCGTATATTTACAAAGAATACAATTATCAGTAACAACAAAAGACATCGTCAAATCCGCAAGTTTATATTAAGGAACCTATTATTTTAATCGTTAATTATCTCATTAATGAGATCATTTTACAGAAAATTTTTTCCCTATTTTTTAGTTATCATTAATTTTCAATTTTCAACTTTTAATATTTTAAATAACAATATAATTTTTC
>JAUCGK010000227.1 GCA_030378085.1 Candidatus Parabeggiatoa sp. HSG14 | reverse complement strand
TTGGGGACACCCGACCCCCCCAACCCCCCGTACACAGGGGGAAGTCCCAAAATAGAAAAAGCAAAGTGTCGAATGATGTTTGGTTCCACCCGTGTACGGGGGGTTAGGTGGGTGTCCCCAAAATCTGTTACAATTAAAAAATAATAAATATGCGTATAAAAAACATTGTTATCAATTCTTTACTTCTGGTATTATCAATTTTGACGGCTTTATTTATCGCTGAAGGTTTTCTTAGATTTTATTATCAACCTTATGCTGCACATGGTGTTGCAGTTGAATTAAATTGGATGCGTAATAATCCTCATGACTTAACAAAAATATTCACAGTCGATCCCAATTTTGGATTTCGCCCTCTCTTAGGGAATGACTTATTCAATGAATATGGCACTCTTCATAATGGCTATTCTGTTACAAAGAAATCAAATATAACACGCTTATTGTTTATTGGAGATTCTGTCACTTATCGAGGGAGAATAATTAATGCATTAAAACGCATTTATGGTGAACAGGCATTTGAATATTGGAATGCGGGTGTTGAATCGTTCAATACAATTCAAGAAGTCAATTTTTATAAAAAATACAATGCTGCAATAAATGCAGATCATGTTATTTTAACCTTTCATCTGAATGATTTTGAAACAACGCCCATCGCTTTTTATGAGGAAAATCGTCTTGTTGTTTACGCGCCCAATATACCTATAAATAGGGTTAATCCTTGGTTGTTTAAAAACAGTCATTTATATCGGTTTTTATTGGGAGTTCTCATCGGGGAAAAAAATCAACACAAGGAAGTGATAGCCCAAGAAATACAACAAAGCTTAACAGAATTAAGAGATATTTTAAAAAGCAAAGATATCTTATTTACTGTTTTGGTGCTTCCTTTTCTTAAACCATTTGAAACCTGGACACCGCAAGACAAAGAATCCAGAGAGAAGATTATCAGTATCTTAAGTACATCAAATATCAGATATTTTGATCTTCTTGAAACTTTGAATGATGCGGTAAAAAAAGAGGTGAATATTCAAGAACTCCAAGGGGATGCTTGGCATCCTAGCGATGACGTTTCCCATTTGTTCGCAAATTATTTGCGCGAAAAACAATTATTGCAGTAGAGACACATGGCCGTAATTTTTGTCGTCGTAGAGAGGCCGTGTGTCTCTATTTTTCTACATCTCCACTCCCTTCTATAATTTGTCCAAATTGATTTTTTACGAACTAAATCAACTTTGAAGGTACTGGGATTGTCAATTTCTTCGGTTGTACATTTTCTCAACAGAGCTTCCACAAATCCGCCCTGCAACACAACTAACATGGCATCCAAATCAACCGCAGGTGATTCAATATTCACTTCACCATCAATTCCTAATGTAGAGACACATGGCCGTGTGTCTCTACTATGGCCGTGTGTCTCTACTACTATGGCCGTGTATCTCTACTATGTTGAATGTTGCGGAAATATACAAAAAGGGTCGTGAGAGGAAAATGGGAAAATATAGCTGGTTTGGACTATCGTGGCAAAATTGTTGATGTCGAATTAAATCTAGCTACTGATAAAAAAGAGAAAGTAGATTGGGTAAATGTACGCTTGTTATTTGTACGTGGTCAATGTGAGGGAGATAAGCCATCGGTTGACAAGAAAGACTGGGCTGTTTTTTTAACTTCTGATATGACAATGGAAGCTGCTAAAATTCTCAAAGTATACGCCATGCGATGGGGCATTGAAGTGTATTTTAAATTCGCTACACAACATTTAGGTTTTTTGAAAGAGCAAACTGAAACGTTTGCTTCTCATATTGCTTCTATCTATATGGCAGCAATACGTTATCTCATGCTTGTACAGGCTAAATTAGAACATGCTGAGAGTCGTGTTTGTGATGTACGAAATTATCTCAACAAGCAACTTGAAACTGTAGACTTTGCTAAACATTTATGGGGGTTGTTCCAAACTATTATCAGTAGCACTTTAGAAGGTGTACGAGAACAAATAGGTTCGGCGGTTGATATTGCTATGTCAGCTATTGAAGAGAGCATACAAGGTTTTTTCGTTCAAGTCTTACAACTTGATACCTTTACGATGCAGCTCGAAGCCAAAGACTGTGCGGAACTTGATGACTAGAAAGAGTGATAACCATACAAAATATAAGTGTTAAGGACTTGGAATCAAAATTTAGTTGTTTTTATTTTTAAATTCAATATAGAAGTTCCTTCTTCAGAGGCTGTGTAGCGGTACTTTTTCTTGTTTTTTTTCATTCTCAATACCGGTGTGAAGCTGTTATTTAAACTAGTTTTTATAGTCGCCTTAGTACCAAACCATGCATCACCAAGCAGATAAGAAGCACTAAAACCTTGATTCAAATCACGTTTAATCATGCTGCTAAGTATTTGTGGCTTGCTAGTTTGTGCTTCACGATAACGCTTGGCTACTACGCTATGACCGTCTTTGAACGTTTTTTTTAAACCTTGAGCATTAACACTGCTTATGTAAATCTGTGAATCAATCGGCAAAAATGCCTGTCCGGTCGCTAATCCCAAAGTTAGCACTTGTTGTCCCATACATTTGCGTAATGTACTTCCTCTGTTTCCAGAAGCCATTACTCGTATTGATGGGGAGACTAAAAACGATTGTGAACGTAATGCTGCAAAACGTCTGTTGCCAGCTATACGGAAAGCTTTCCCACAATTAAAACTAATAGTGTTAGAAGATGCTCTCTCATCTAATGCGCCACATATCCGTCTTTTACAAGAATTATCAATGAATTATATAATTGTAGCAAAACCTTCTGATCATACTTATATAATGATTATTAAGCGAGAGACGCAAGCATTGCGTCTCTACCAAATTCCATCAATATGTAGAGACGCGATGCTCGCGTCTCACTCTTGGATTTCACTGTCACAATAAAAACTTGATAGTCGAGTGATAGTGGTAAAATAAAAGAAGTGTTAGAGTATTATCCTTCTCAAAATCAAACGATTGCTGGGGTTTTGTCAATGATTTTACCGCAAAATTGTTGTTAAAATACGGCATATACATTGAAATCGTTACGCTTGATCGTTTAATTTTTTTGCGCGAATAAAATAATCGTAAATATTGCTTTCTCGATCTGCTACATTAACAATAAGCATTGAAGGGTAATTTTTCTAAATCTTGGCGACCACTTCTAAACTTTCTAAGCATTTGTAACTTTTTTTTCCTCAATAGGATGCTTTTTGCGTAAGTATTTTTGTAACTTCTCAAGAACTGTGGGTCATCAACAAAATCAATGGGGTTCAAACATGATATTTTGTGTCAAAGCTGGGAAAATAGAATATAAGTATTTACTTAAATATAATAAAGACAATAAGTTATAAATATCATACTATTTATGTCAGCTTTAAGAACATCAAAAAAAACAGGCGCAACGCTTTATTTTTAAAGCTACCTACATTTCTTGAGAAGTTACGTATTTTTTACCAAACTCTTTTTCCAGAACGGTAAATAATTTGTTGTTCCAATAGCCCTAGCTAATAAGGAACGGAACAATTTTTGCATAAATTTGTAATTTATTGTTATTTAAAATATTTTTAATTTTAAAAGAAATCACATTTTTGAAAAAATCAGATTTCTGAGAGGGGTTCAAGGTATTTTCTCTAAATTCTGTGGAAAAAAACCTGATAGATTTCCAAAACCTGTCAGGTTTGAGTAAGTTTACCCACACTTTTTGAGAAGATACGGTTCAAGTTTGTTTCACAAATTTTTTAAATGAGAAACTAACGAAAATTTATAGGAAAAATTACCTTATAAAAAATAAATTAATTATTCAGGCAATAAAGTATTCCGTTTTTTATTGGTTATTTGCTTAAAAATCCGCTATTAGTTATCCTTTATATGTTTTCAACTACGCAAGGAGTTCATTATATGAAATTATTTTACACCTTTTCAATAATCGGAATATTTGGGTTTGCTACATTACCTATCAATGCTCAATGGCAAGCATTACCAGACGCGCCACCCATTCCAACTGATAATCCACAGACGGCGGCTAAAATAAAACTGGGTAAAGTACTTTTTTTGGATCCACGTCTTTCGAGTACTGGGACAGTCTCTTGCAACTCTTGCCACAATGTCATGGCAGGGGGGGAGGATAATCGCCCAAATGCGATGGGGGTACATGGTAAAACAGGGGGACGTAGTGCTCCAACTGTATGGAATAGTGCATTTTTATCGGTACAATTTTGGGATGGACGCGCCCCATCACTTGAGGAACAAGCAAGAGGTCCTGTGACTAATCCGATTGAAATGGGCATGACTGATTGGGATGCAGTTGTAACGCGGCTAAAAACCATTGCGGGTTATGAGACTATGTTTAAAGCGGCTTTTGAAGGTAATGATCCAATAACGGCTGACAACGCAGTTAAAGCGATAGCCGCTTACGAGCGTACTCTCATTACGCCTAATTCACCCTATGATCGTTATGTGAAAGGGGATAAAACGGTTTTAACTGAGCAGCAGGTAAAAGGTATGGACACTTTTTCTCAATTAGGATGTAGCAGTTGTCATTTGGGGCCGAATTTTAGTGGCCCACCATTACCAATGGGTAAAGGTTTTTTTATGAAATTTCCAACCTTTTCTGGTAGTGAGTATGAAACTCAATACAAACTGACAGAAGACATGGGGCGATATGAAGCCACTAAAAATGAAGCGGATAAGCATTTTTGGCGTGTACCAACATTACGCAATATTGCCTTGACAGCTCCCTATTTTCATAATGGAGCTGTACCAACACTTGATGAGGCGGTACGTGTTATGGCAAAAACCCAACTCAACAAAAAGTTGAGTAATACGCAAATTGAAGACATTGTGGCATTTTTAAATGCTTTAACAGGTGAGTTTCCAGAACAGACGATGCCCCGTTTGCCAGGAACACCAGGTAAAAGTGTTATTTCATCTGATTAATTCTATTTGGTCATATTTGAAAATCCTAGTGCAGGATCGTTCCAATTCCAAAACCATCTGCTACAAGGGGCAACCCCTTGTGGTTGTCCTTTCTCTAGAATGGTATAGGGATTTCTGCTTTCCTGCATTAGTGCAATATCCCTCCAATTATTAATACCACTGAAAAATCGGATTTTTTTGACGTTTATAGCATTTCCCGATTGCGTCAGGTACAAGTCCCCTCCTTAATTTAAGGAGGGGATTTAGGGGAGGTTGTACTTTATTCAATCGGGAAACGCTATAAGTAGTCTCGAAATTGAAGCTTTATTGTACTAGGGTTTTTCGCATCTGCTCACTAAATAAATATAAACATTTTTTTATTATCCCTTGGAGGCGACTATTAAAATTTATTCTCTTTTAGAAAAAATTGCAATTCCATTATTCTTAATAACTTTATTTTTCATATTAACTACTTTCATGGCTTATTTAACTCAGGGTTCTGAGTGGCAAAGAATTTTTGGAATCAATGTACATAGAATATTAGAATTATTGGATTTGCGTGAAGAAAACACATTAGCAACATGGTTTTCAAGTATAATTTTTCTTGCAGTTGGTATCGGTTTTTTATTATTAGGTTGGGGTTCATCAACTACATTTACGATTTCACGTCTAACACGCTTTATTTTTCAATTAACAATGGTAGGTGCAATTTTTCTATCCGCCGATGAAGTGGGCAGCATCCATGAAACAACCGGAAAATGGATTAGACGTTTGATAAATCAGCTATTTATAGATGCACCCTCTGATGATAAAGGTTTTTTTTGGCTGCTACTTTTTGCACCTGTTGCTATGATTGGACTAATTGCCACTGCATTTATGTTATATAAAACAATTGCTAATATGCCAATCAATCATAATTGGCAACGTCAGTTGGCCTATTTTGCGCTACTAACGGCTTTAGTCTGTTTACCAGGTGTTTTTGTATTGGAACTCTTTGAATGGTATTCGCATTCTATCAACCAAGGCGTTACCATTTTTACTTGCGTTGAAGAAATGTTTGAAATGATAGGGATGTACAGTTTGTTCGTCTGTGCAATATTAATTGCGAGGCAGCATCAATTATGAAAACTTCACGTATCTCACTATTTTTAATAGTGGCAGTGTACAGTCTTATCTTGATGGCTATTGAATGGAAAACGTCACAACAATTTGTCCGACAATTTGTGACTGATATTGAAGGTAAAGTCTTTTTTTATGCCATCAATACCACTTTCAGTGTTTTTTTGTTATGGGCGACTGCTTTAATATTTGGCATTTGTTTGTTATGTATAGATAAAGTGCAACAACGCCGAGATTATTTTTTCTATATTTCCCAAATAATTATGTTTACTTACCTTGGCTTTGATGAACGTTTTCTAATACATGAAACCATAGGACTTTGGTTAGGGCGTAATGATGCTTATCTCGTATTAGGTTTAGGTTTCGTTGAAATTGGGTTGCTAGTAGGATTTGGTAATCTTCATCAAAAAACAGTAGCAGCACGTTATTTTTTATACACTGCTGCCGTCTTTTTCGCCATGATGGTTATCATTGATGCAAAATTTCCATCACAAATGGTTTTGCGCCTATCATTTGAAGAACTGACTAAACTATGGGCAGAAGTGTGTTTAGCATTATTCGCTTGGGAAATTTTAAAGCAACTTTTGTATAAATTAAGAAAGAATGAGTAGCAGTAAATATTGTGGACTACTAAAAAACGCAAATGCCGAAAATCCGTTTATTCTCCTAATCCGTTGTACTAAATAATTGTTGTACTAAATAATTTATGAAAGCTATTTTATTTGCAGATCGCAACAACATCGAGTTGCAACCATTAACTCATAAAACTTGCATTGCTTTATTACCCATAGCGGCTAAACCTTTAATTGATTATTCAATTGAATTGTTGTTTAAGGGTGATATTCATGAGGTTATCATCATCATTTCTGCTTATGCTAATGAAATAGAAAATTATTTAGGCAATGGTGAGCGTTGGGGAATGCATTTTGATTATGTGCTGAGCCGTGAGCAAGAAGAACCTGCTTCAGTGCTTGCCCGTCTCGGTGCAAAGTTAAACGATCATGAATATCTCATCATCCGAGCAGATATACTACGTAGTTTTAGAATAAGGCGTTTTTTAAAACAAGCAATGGCACTCGAAGGACAAATAGTGGCTACTATTAACGAAAGTAATACAGGCATCTGTTTATTACGTAAACAAATAGGAATTAATCCTTGGCAAGCCAGTAATTTGTTATATTTTTCTCTTCCGTCTACAAAGGATAATACTCAAGTACAACACATTTCCTCAGAAACAAGTGAAATATTTTCATCCCTTAAAATTGATGGAAACTTGTTTTTTTTAGATTCTCTTAAAGCTTATCATGATACGAATTTGACTGTCTCGCAAGGTAATTTTCCAACATTCGTTTTACCTGTGCGCTCTGTTCATAAAAAATTGCAAAAAGGTTATTGTTCTGATGTGCCTGAACACAACGAAGGACTTGTTGGTGCTTTTTGTCGTGTCCATACTCAAGCCACTTTATTACAGGTAGTGCTTAGCGACGAAGTTATTGTTGATCGTAATGTCCAATTGAAGAACACAGTGGTATTACCAGAAAGCTATATTGGGCCAGGCATAAAATTACAGAACGCTATTGTTTGGGGTAATTTAGTTATACAGGTTGATAGCCACACTGTGGTGTTTGCCGATAACTTATTATTAGCGAATTTCGAGAAAGAAACAATCAGTATACAATTAGCCAGTAAAATTAATCGTAGTTTAGGGTTATTTACTTGTTTTATTTCTTTACCATTGTGGCCCCTGGCACTCTTAGCTACATTGTTACAAAATCCTCGTACTCCCTTAGAAAAAATCAAATTACGTGGCAATTTAACAAAAAGAGATCAAAAAGGTGTATTGCATTCTCAAGACTTCATCGCATTAGAATGGGCAACATCTATTCCACTGTTACGACATTTACCAAAACTATTTGCGGTTATTAGCGGACAATTATGTATGGTAGGTGTCTCACCACAAACACCCACACAAGCAGAAGCTCGTACAGAGGCTTGGGAAAAGGTACGTGATGATGCGCCAGTGGGTTTAATCGGGCCAAGTCAACTTACTTTGTCGACTGACGCACCTATAGAAGAACGCTTGATAGTTGAAGGTTATTATGCTCGTACCCGTCATGTAGGTATTGATATACTATGGTTGTTGCGGGGACTGTTTACTTGTTTTACAAAACGGGCTTGGTTAGGAATACGCATGAAATAATGAGGTAAATTTTCCTGATTATAACGAATTTTGGGGACACCCGACCCCCCCAACCCCCCGTACACAGGGGGAAGTCCCAAAATAGAAAAATTAAAGCAAAGTGTCGAATGATGTTTGGTTCCACCCGTGTACGGGGGGTTAGGGGGGTGTCCCCAAAATCTGTTACAATCAG
>JAUCGK010000226.1 GCA_030378085.1 Candidatus Parabeggiatoa sp. HSG14 | reverse complement strand
CAAATGATGTTTGGTTCCACCCGTGTACGGGGGGTTAGGGGGGTATCCCCAAAATCTGTTACAATCAGCAAAATTTCATTTTGCACTACTCTGGTATTCACTTTTGAAGTACAGTGCGTAACATCAGCTATTAACTGATATTACGCACAGTGTTTCTACGAGACTCAATGTTCAGGTTTCTAAAAAATAATGACTTGCTAAAAATAACTTGCTAAAAATAATTTTATGATTATGTTGTAGAGACGCGATGTTTGCGTCTCTTGCTCGCGTTTTTTTGCTCGCTCGAAAAAAGCCAGCAATTTTCATGTCATTTATAAACAAACATTGGGGGTAAATAATTCCATGATTATTTACAACGCGAGCCAAGATGCGAGCATCAATTATTGGAGACGCGAGCATCGCGTCTCTACAAATCTATCGAACTTACCAATCTTTTTTTTTAAGGATTAGCTTTAAAATATTACAGCGAGTATTGCAAACCCCGTTCTGCCCCAGCACTGAAGAAGCGTTGTGCGTAACATGAGGTATTAACAACTGAGCTTATTTAAATTTGTCGACATTTTTAGGGAATAAATTTATTTGGGGATTATGTATTGTGATGTGCTACCGCATTTTGTAAACCATATTTGGATTATGGGCTTTTTTTTAAAAGTAGAGACACACTGCCCCGTGTGTCTAAATTTTATTGGTCTTTTATTTACAATTTAAGTGAAATATTGATACTCAATTATTATGAAAATAAAACTCTTTGTTTCTTTTGTTTTTCTATTGGCTATTGTTATATCGTCCATTATTGTGTGGGAAGTAGTTAGCCACCACTTTGGTGACGATGCTATTCATATTGCGTTTGTGGGGCCTTTGTCAGGTGAGGATGAGGTAAAAGGTAAGTCTATGAAACAGGCTCTTGAGATGTATGTTGATCATGCCAACGAACAAAGGGATGCTAACCAACAAAAAATCGTTCTTGATTTTCATGATGATGAAAATAAGCCTGAGACAGCATATAAAATGGCACAGGAGATCGTAGAAAGTAAGGCTGTTGCTGTCATTGGACACAGGCGTAGTGACTGTTCCATTAGAGGCGGAGAAATTTATAAAGACCATATTCTCGCCATCACCCCAACATCAACTCAAACAGAAATAACACGGAAAAATAAGTGGTATTTTAGAACGTTTTATGACAATGAGATGCAAGCCCGTTTTCTGGCAAAGTATGCCAAAAGATTTCTTTTGCAACAACATAATACTGTTAGTATCATTTATTTAGATACGATTTACGGTGAAGAGCTTGCTGATATATTTGAAAAAACATCAATAGCCCTGAATGTTAAAGTCAAACATAAATGGAAGTTAACGAATGACGCGTCAAAACGAGAAGGAGATGTTAAACGAATTGTGACGGACTTGAAGGAGAAATCAGCTAATGCTGGCCTTATTTTTTTGGCCACTCAATCCAATGGAGGTGAAAAACTCATCAAGCAAATTAGGGAGGCCAAAATCGAAAATCAGTTAATTGCTCCCGATTCTTACGCAAACATTCAGGATAATTTTAAAGATTATCCAAAAGAAAAAAAGACACCCGGTTATTATACTGATGGTATCTATGTTGCCTCTTTTATTGTTGATCTGTTTAGTCAAGCTGCCAATGATTTCAACGCAAGATACCAAGAAAAATATGAAAAAGACTTGCCGGGTGCGGCGTTTTATACTGTAGATGCTGCTATTCTGATTATTGAAATAATACAACAAATAAAGCCTAAGGGCCAACAAGAATTATTGAGTTCGTATAGAAAAAGGCTCAGGGATAGCCTTGCTCAGGTAAACAAAAAAGAAGAGCCTATCGAAGGGTTAACCGGACCTAACTTTTTTGATGAGTATGGAGATATTTCAAAACCTATTTCAATAGGTGTTTATAGGAATAGCCATCTTATTTCTGCCCCACTACAGTTAAGCTATGATGATGATACAAAATATAGAACTGTCGTTTACACTGGTGTGCAATTTAATGAAATTGAAATTAGTCAACATGGTAAAAACATTGGAAAAGAAAATATACCAGATTTTTATTTGTGGTTTAGGTTCATGGAGGAAGATGGAGGTGTTATAAAGCCTCAAGATGTTGAATTTATTAATGCGGTATCTCATTTTAAACTGGGAGTCCCTTATATAAAAGAGACAATTGAAGGGCAGACCTATCTCCGTTATAGAATAAAGGGTAAATCATTCAAGGAGTATATTCCCTTACGCTCAAAAACAGGAATACATACAGAACATGCATTTTTCAATACTCAACATATATTTGGCGTGAATTTCCGTCACAATCACTTAGATAAAGATGAGTTAATTTATGTCTCTGATATTTTGGGTACTTCATTCAAAACAACTGAACAATCTGAATGGCAAAAGCTGAAAAATCAAAAACTGATTTCCTTAAATCACTGGAAAATTGATAAAATTCATTTTTTTCAGAATATCACCGAACGAGAAACTTTTGGGCATCCTAAGTACTTCGAGAAAAAAGCTACTTTTTCCACATTTAATGCAAATGTTTGGATAAAACATAGTGATTTATTTTATCATGAGATCATTTCTCATCAATTTGCCTCAGAATTTTTGATATTCACCGCTATAATAACATTATTGCTTTTTATGGTGAGTTATGCAGAAAGGTTCTTAAGATATTTATGGTTCGTTCAGGCTATTTTTGCCTTCTTGTTACTTATCTCTTTGGAAATTTTTTTAGATCATGTGAGAGAAGAGACATACGTTGAATATACCTATACAGATATAGAAACCCTCAGGGCATTTGTCACAATAACTTTTGATATACTGTGGTGGTTAATACCAGCTATTTTACTTGATGTAGCGGTAAGACGTTTCTTATGGATGCCCTTGGAAGAAAAGACGGGGCGTCCTGTTCCGGGACTCATGCGTTTTTTGATTTCTTTCATTATTTATTCTTTGGCTTGCTTTGGAATTATTGCCTTTGTGTTTGAACGACCAATTACCAGCTTATTGGCAACAGGTGGGTTGCTGACTGCTGTATTTGGTTTAGCGATTCGAACCAATCTGTCAAATATTTTCTCCGGTATTGCGCTTAGTATAGAACGTTCTTTTCGGGTAGGCGATTGGGTAAAGATAGGGTCTGATGAGGGTCAAGTCGTTGATATGAATTGGCGAGTTACTAATATTCAAACGAGAGGGAAGCATATTTTAAGTATTCCTAATAGCAAAGTATCATCTTCTAATATCCATAATTTCAGTTATCCTGACAATCAATATTGGTTAAAGTGTACGGTGTATATTGATCCAAAGTACGATCCGAGAAAGATCGAGGAAATTCTCATTCGTGCTGTACTTTTTGTCAAAAAAGACGTTATGACAGATGTCAAACCTGTTATTTTGTTTAACGGCATTATAACAAATGCCAAATCTGTTATTTTGCTTGACAATATCAAAGAAAGTAATGTCAATAGCTTGGTAGTTAGTTATGCCGTATTTTTTAAAACAGAAAATTATAAATACAAAGGTCGTGTTTTGAAAAATGTTTGGCAGAGCATTTGGATTCACTTGAGTCAGGCGGGCGTTCTTATACCTGCTAAACAGCATCATCAAGATGAAATAAGAAGAACCACGGCATCAACTCCAACTCAGTTAGAAGAAGATGTTTTAACAAAAGGCCATTTGCAGAATATGATTGGCATTTAAGTCAGGTTATGATTAATGCCATTCTTGTTCCCAAATTCCGTTCTCATCAAAATACACAAATCAAAATATAGGCGTTCAGAAAAATCAAAGTTGTCAAACCTGCCAGGTTTCCAAAACCTGGCAGGTTTTTTGAAGTTATTTACCTGAAAGACTATATGATTATATTGTAGAAACGCGATGATGCTCGCGTCTCTAACTTCCCGCGTCTCTGACTACTCGAAAGAAGCCAGTAATTTTCATGTCATTTATAAACAAACATTGGGGGTAAATAATTCCATGATTATTTACGGTGCGAGCCGAGACGCGAGCATCGCGTCTCTACAAATATATCGAATTACCAAATAAATTTGCTAAAAATACTTTAAATTATCCAGCAAAAGTTCTCTTTCCCATCAATTCAGAAATAAATTCATAACGTTTTGATGCCTCATCACGCCGTCCAAGTTGACGCAAAATAATTACACTTTCCTTTAACACTCTAATACGATCTTTCATAAAAAAAGGATTATCAGCAAGAGGCTTTTTTTTGTAGATATCTAAAGCTTGATTAAAACGTACCAAAGCTATATTGAGTTGTTCATCTTTGTACAAAACAATACCTATTTTTTCTAATACTTTAGCGCGATTGATATTCAGAGAGGATTCTTTTATCAAAAGGGGATTTTTATAAATTTCCAATGCGTGAGTGTATTGATCTAAGCTATCAGACATAAAACCCACTTGATATGATCTAAAAGCAGCCTTTTCCAACCGTTTTGCATGAACAACATCAGACGAAATAGTTTCTTCCGCTTTTATTTTGTGACGGTGAACAAATGTTGTAATGATTTTGTAGGCAAAAAGTAGCAAGAAGATGGCAACCAGTGTTACTTCCTCAGCCGAAAATTCTCCTGGAGAAATGACTACAAACAAAATACAAGCTAAAAGGATGGAAATTTGAACAAAGCCCATTTTCATTTTCTTAAAGTAATGTTTATCTACCATATCTATTATCCAATTCAAAAGATGTTGTAGAGCAAACATTCGTAAAAGTCTTATCAAGAATCCGATGATACCAAAGGGAATTTCAAGTATTATTGATAAGAAACTAAGAAATAGCCCTGGAAAGTTCACAATTAACCTCCCAAGTATCAGTGCCAATATGATAACAATACCCGATGCAGTCAATAATAAATGAAATAACCCAGCGACATATTCATAAGGTGTAAACATGATTTTATTCACCCACCTGATGATTTGTTGAAAATTATGATTTTTATAAGTATCCATCCGAAAGCTCTTTTTTCGTATTTTGATGCGAGGAGAAATGACAAATGAATTCATTAAAAGATGGGTACTACTTTCTTTAAAGGCACAAGATATGCCAATTTTTATTTGATTGATTTTAATAATATTTTTTAAAAATCTTCAAAAAAAAATGCTGAAAATCAGCATTTTACCTGCTGACTTTCAGCACCTTTTGTCGTGCTATTTCTACCATTAATCAATTTGAGGAAAATCCCTATTGACAATGAAAAACGTGTACGAAATAACTTACGGCTAACTATTTCCTCTCCCTCCTTTCCCCTCCCTATCCCTTAAAATAGAAACGACTTTTTGAGGTACAATTAAAAAAAGTTGATGAATGTCATGTGAAAAATGATGAAAGAACGCTTAGAATAACAACTGATTTTGTTTACATTCTCGCATTCTTATGTCTATTGAAACTGAACTTAAATTACATATTGCCTCTGAAAAAACCGATAGGTTTAGACAACATCCTTTATTACAATCGGCAATCCATACACACGCCCCCCAACGTTTGTACAACACTTATTTTGATACCCCAGATCATGCTTTGTTGCAACAAGGTGTGGGACTTCGAGTACGATGCATTGGTGATAAACGATTACAAACCTTAAAAACTGCTGGTAGTGGTTTAGGTGGTTTGCATCAACGCCAAGAATGGGAGATGGAAATTGTTGAGGATACACCTGATTACAGTCTATTTCCTGAAGGTGCTTTACCTGCTTGGTGTTCTGATAAAAAAAATCTTGAACAAATACAGCCTTTATTTGTTACCGATTTTATGCGTACCACTTGGCTTATAGCTATGAAAGATGGTAGTAAAATTGAAATGGTACTCGATCAAGGCGAGATTAAAACTCAAACTGCCAGCATTCCTCTCAGCGAAATCGAACTAGAACTCAAAGCCGGTTCTCCTGAAACGCTTTATCAAGTAGCACTGACTTTGCAAAAAACTGTGCCTCTGAAAATTGAAAATAAAAGCAAAGCAGCTTATGGCTATGCGCTACACAAACCTATCCCCTTGACATATCGTAAAGCAGGCATTGTAGCACTTACATCTGATATGACTAGCGAACAAGCCTTTATTCATATCTTATGGCATTGCCTCTCCCATCTACAAGCCAATGAAGACATGGTTTTGTATGGTGAAGACATTGAAGGTGTTCATCAAATGCGTGTTGCATTGCGCCGCTTACGTTCTTGTCTTAGTCTTTATAACACGCTTATCCCTAAGAAAAAACTGCTTAAATTACGCACAGAAGTGAAGTGGTTGACTCAGATTTTAGGGATAGCACGTGATTGGGATGTTTTTGCGTTGAGTTTGCAAGAAATGCAACCATTCTATAAAAAATCACTTTCCTCTAATGAACTTCTTGATTTACAAGTGAAGGTAGCAAATTTTCAAACGTGTGCTTATGTGACGGTGCGTGATGCATTACATTCATCACGTTATAATCGCCTATTGTTGTGGCTAGGTAAGTGGTTAACTCAACGTCGGTGGCGACGAAAATTACAGGATAATGCCTTGCAACGTCTAGATAGTCCAGTCAGTGACTTTGCAAGTCAAATTCTCGAATTGCATTACCAACGTGTTTATCAACAAGGTAAAAATTTTGCTCAACTTAATTCAGAGCAACTTCATAATCTGCGTATTTCCATTAAAAAAATGGGTTACGGCACACGTTTTTTTACCGAACTTTACCCTCAACAAGCAGCTCGTTATGCCAAAAACTTATCACGGTTACAGGATGAATTGGGGATTCTTAATGATGCTAATGTTGCCAGCCATAAGCTTAATCAAATTGGCTTAAATAAAAACGCATCTGTCCGGCATTTTTTAAATGGCTGGTATGCTCATCAACAATCTGCTCATTTAGCACGTTTAGAAACTGCTTGGCAAGCTTTTCTTGAACAAAATATTTTTTGGAGGAACAATACGGATGAGTGATTGTTTAATTATCGGTGGCGGTATTAGCGGATTGTTGACTGCGTTGCAATTGCATGAAGCGGGTTTAAAAGTCACCCTAATTGAACGTGGCAATATAGGGCAAGAATCTTCTTGGGCTGGGGGTGGTATTTTATCTCCTCTTTATCCGTGGCGTTTACCAACGCCCGTAAAAAATTTGGTTCGTTGGAGTCAAACGCACTATTTTGATTTTATTAATGATCTTTTTAGACAGACTGGAATAGATCCCGAATACATTCGCAATGGGTTATTAATTCTTGATACTGAAGAATATTCACAGGCGCGTGCATGGGCGAATCAAGAAAATATTTCTTTATATCTGCTTGATAATATTGCTTTGCCCGATGTTGAACCAGAGTTGGGTAATCATGATAAAGCTTTGTGGCTACCCGATGTTACTCAAATACGCAATCCCAAATTAATCAAAGCATTAAAACAAGCATTAGTGTTGGCGAGAGTGCCATTATTGGAACAAAATACGGTACAGGCTTTATTAAAAAAAGACGATAAAATCATTGGGGTAGAAACTAAACCGTTAGGTTTTATTGCGGCTAAACAGGTTGTTGTGACAGCGGGTGCATGGACTGCCCGTTTACTGAATACCATTGATATCAGCTTAAATATCACTCCAGTACGCGGACAAATGATTTCATTTGCAACACAACCGGGTTTAATCTCACGCATTATACTCGCGAATAATCGTTATGTAATACCCCGTCGTGATGGATGTGTATTAGTCGGTAGTACTGTAGAACATGTTGGCTTTGATAAAAGTACTACTGAAGTAGCCTTGGAAGATTTAAAATACGCAGCCTTTGATTTAATACCACGATTAACCGATTACACGGTACAAAAATCTTGGGCAGGTTTACGTCCCTGTTCACCTAATAGTGTACCCTATATTGGCAAATATCCGACTATTGAAGGCTTATATATCAACGCAGGACATTTTCGTAACGGTTTTGTATTAGGTTTAGCTTCAGCACATTTACTGGCAGATATTATTTTGGAACGTCCCCCAATTTTAGAACCATCGATGTATTTAGGAAATACACCGTTATAAAATGGGAGTCCAAACTTTAGTTTGGAATGCTTCGATAAATTTTGGACTCCAAGTAAAATATTTATCTGAGAAATTTATTGACTGATGTTACGCACGAACTGAAATGACTCTATGGGATAAAGTCCCAAAGCTAAGAGAGCTACTGTCACAGGTTAGACTTAGGATGTTAAAATAGAACTGAACCAGTCTCGAAAATTCTAATATCATTCACTCCGGTTGTCATATAATTTTTTAATTGGTAAAGGAAAATAATATTTTTAGGTTTTTTTTAATATCCTTTTGTCACTTAATAAATTGAAAAAATTAGAAATATTATATTAATTTAAAAATGACAAGATTGGACTAACAGTGTAATAGTGTCTTTGATAAAAGTGATTTATAAATTAACTTAAATATTATA
>JAUCGK010000225.1 GCA_030378085.1 Candidatus Parabeggiatoa sp. HSG14 | reverse complement strand
GAATTTATTTATGCTTCAAATAGTTATATTTCGACAGGACACCCCCCTAACCCCCCGTACACGGGTGGAACCAAACATCATTCGACACTTTGCTTTTTCTATTTTGGGACTTCCCCCTGTGTACGGGAGGGTTAGGGGGGTGTCCCCAAAATTCGTTATAATCAGAAAATTTTTTTGAATAAATCTATTACAAATCGAATTTTAGATTTTAATTTTGGTATATAGTTTTTATCATAAATAATTTCACACACCAAACCTCTCAGGTTTTTTGGAAATATTTTTAGGGAAATAATAATGTCACACAAAGGTACCGTTTTAATTGTTGATGATATTCAAGAAAATGTAAGTGTTTTATTCCGTTTTCTAAGTAATGAAGGTTTTAAAGTTTTAGTCGCTCAGAGTGGTAAACAGGCACTGAGAACTTTTGATTTTGCCAATCCTGATGTTGTCCTTTTGGATGTAATGATGCCTGGCATGGACGGATTTGAAGTCTGCACAATTCTAAAGTCTCAGGAAAAAACTCAAAATATTCCTATCATATTTATGACAGCCCTAGCGGATACTGTTGATAAGGTTAAAGGTTTTGAGCTTGGCGCAGCAGATTACATCACCAAACCTCTTCAGCAAGAAGAAGTATTAGCCCGTATCAATGCCCACTTAAACGTATATAAGTTGCAAAAACAACTTGAAGATAAAAATTACACGTTACAACAGCAAAATGAAACGTTAGAAACAGTAGTCAAAGCCTTGCAAAAAGCGAAACAAACAGCTGAAACAGCTAACCTAACCAAAACGCAATTTATGGCGAATATAAGCCATGAATTACGGACACCCATGAATGCCATTATTGGTTACAGCGAATTATTAAAAGAGGAAGCTGAAGATCTCAGCGCAACAGACTTTATCAGTGACATAGATAAGATCAACATGGCAGGCAAGCATTTACTTGATCTCATTAATGATATCCTAGATTTATCTAAAATAGAAACAGGAAAAATGGAACTTTGCTTAGAAACTTTTGATGTACATGCTTTAATTCAGGAAGTAGTAACCATTATCCAGCCTCTATCAGAAAACAATGCAAAGATTTTAGAAATATCCTGTGCAGACGACATTGATGTCATGCAATCGGATCCGGTTAAAGTCCGTCGAATATTAGTTAACTTGCTGAATAATGCCTTTAAATTTACTGAACAGGGTACAATCAAACTGACTGTTTTAAGAAAACGTGAGGACAATGCGGAATGGATCAATTTCACTGTCAGCGATACTGGTATTGGTATGACTCCTGAACAGCAACACAAAATTTTTCAAGTTTTTACTCAAGTCGATGCCTCTAGTACTCGAAAATATGGTGGTACTGGCTTAGGATTGACGATTACCAAACGTTTCGTGGACATGATGCTGGGAATTATCAATGTGGAAAGTGAATTAAGACAGGGTAGTTCTTTTATTGTCAGCCTCCCGTTGAATATCAGTGACAAACTTTCTACTTAATGAGGATTTAATAACTTCAAACTTTGAGGCTCAAACCTGACAGGTTTTTAAAACCTGTCAGGTTTAAGATTCGGATGTATATTCTTTAAATTCAGTGGAAAAAACCTGACAGGTTTCCAAAACCTGTCAGGTTTAAGAGTCGGATTTTATTTAATCCTCATTCCTTCACTTTTTTCTTTCAAAAAATGCTGCTAATCCTTTTAAAAAATTAGGCAATAAAGGAGTAATCATGTTCACAAAAATCGCAACTAAATTCATTTTGGCGCAAATTATATTGATAGCAGTCATGGTTATTTTTATTGGCATAGTGTGTTATTTTATCATGTTGCATCATTTCCAGAAACATGAAAAGGAAAGACTTGATGTCACTGCGACAACATTCGCAAATACCACATACTCTTATCTTGAAGATAAAGAAAATCATCTGATACAAATAGCGACTAATAAAAGTGTTGCAAACTATCCAAAGCTTTCCAATTCTAAAACTTTAGCAAAGTATTTTATAGAATTTAGCTCTGTTTTTCCAATCATTGCTTTTGTTAATAAGAAAGGACAAGAAGAAATCAAAGTAGTCCAAAAAAAAATGACTAATGACTTATCTGATCTCTCTCATTCTTCTTTATATCTTGAAGGAAAGGAGAAACCAAACCAAGTACTTATGGATTCACCACGATATTCTAAAATAATCAATGCACCTATTTTGGAATTTGGTTACCAAAATATGAATTCCTCTCATCAGTTAGGATTTATAAAAGCCACTATAATGCTGTCTCATTTTTCCGAAAAATTTAAAGAAATTGACTCTGGAAAACATAAATTTTTAGCTATCATCGACAGCAAAGGAAACATTATTTACACTTCATTAGAAGAAAAACTATCCACACTCTTCAAAGAAAATTTAGCAACTAATCAAGCATTAGCTAAATTACTCAAAACACAAGAGACCTCTTTTGGTCAATATCAATTATTAGATCAACATTATTTAATTTCCACTTCAATAGTGCCTAAATATAACTGGAAAATCTTAGTTGCTCTTGTTGAGGAAGAATTTTTTTCCACTTTATATAGCATTAGATATCAAATGAGTTTTGTTCTATTATTCACTGCAATTTTGAGCATTATTTTTGCGTTCTTTTTTGGGCGCACCCTTTCTCGCCCGATTGTGGGACTCGCTCAGGCTATGGAAAACATTTCATTAGAAGAAGAGGAACGTGAAGATGAATTAGCAAAATTAGCCAACTCTTTCAATCACATGACAAAACAGTTACAAGAATCGTTTGCCCGTTTAGCCGAAGAAAAAGAGAAAGCAGAACAAGCTAAAAGTGATGCTGAAATTGCTAATCGTGCTAAGAGTACTTTTCTTGCTAATATGAGTCATGAATTGCGTACTCCACTTAACGCTATTTTGGGTTATGCACAAATTTTGGGTAATGATAAAACATTAACGAACCAACAAAAAGAAGGTATTCATATTATTGAGCGTAGTGGTAATTACTTGTTAACTCTTATCAACGATATCTTAGACATTTCTAAAATTGAGGCTGAAAAACTGGAACTTTTTTCGACAATGTTTCATTTTGAACAATTTCTGAATCATATTGCAGAATTATTTCAGACAGAGGCGAGACACAAGGAAATTGATTTCATTTATGAGCTTTCAAAAGATTTACCGACTGGAGTTTGTGCCGATGAAAAAAGAGTACGACAAATCCTCATTAACTTGTTAAGCAATGCGATTAAATTTACCAAACAAGGTAAGGTTTGTTTTAACGTTGATTATTACGATAATAAAATTCATTTCAAAGTATCAGATACCGGCATTGGTATTGCTAAAGAAGAATTGAAAACCATTTTTTTACCTTTCCAACAAGTAAGTGGTTCTAATTATAGAGCAGAAGGTACAGGATTAGGTTTATCCATTACCAAAAAATTGGTCGAAATGATGGGAGGGGAATTACACATTGAAAGTGTCTTGGAACAAGGTAGTACTTTCTTAATGGTATTGGATTTACCAGTATCAGATAAAGTTGAAACAACATTTATTGATAAACCTACTATTGTAGGCTACCAAATTCCTACAAATAGAGCAGAGAAAAAAGAAAGAAAAATCACTGATTCCCAATTTTCGACAACTGTCACAAGTTCTGGAACGCAGATTTCTAATTTCCAACTCCCCTCTTACAAAATTTTAGTGGTTGATGACAGATGGGAAAATCGTTCTGTATTGGTAAATTTGTTGACACCTTTAGGTTTTAATGTGTTTGAAGCCATTAATGGTCAAGAAGCACTTGACAAAGCTTGTGAATTGTTCCCTGATTTAATTATAATGGATTTAATGATGCCACTTATGGATGGTTTTGAAGCCTCCCGCCAAATAAGACAAATCTCTCATTTGAAGGAATTACCTATTATTGCTGCTTCAGCGAGTGTTTTTAAATATCATCAACAAGAAAGTTTAAAAGCTGGTTGTAACAATTTTATTGATAAACCCATTCATAAAGATAAATTGTTGGAATTAATTGGCAACCATTTGACTTTAGAGTGGATTTATGAAGAATTATCTGATAATGCCACTGAAAATAAAGAAAGTGAATCATTACTGGTGACTCTACCTACAGAACAAGCTACTAAATTCTCTTATTTTACAATGATAGGTGATATCGAAAGTATTTTAGAATTGGCAGACGAGCTGGAACAATCTGATTCACAGTTACTTCCTTTTGTGAACAAAATTCGTAAACTGGCAAACAATTTTAATATGGCACAACTCACTGAACTTGCTAAACAATCTATGGAAAATGCGACATAAGGGACAGGGAGTAAAATTATTACAATTTTGTTTTATCAAACAATACCTTCGCCAAGACAGGAGTTTCTGGAAATCGTGCCTCATTCCAGAAACAACAAATTTGACAATTATTTTGTTCATTACACAACTTGAAAAATTAGCTCAACAATTGGAGAATATAGAATGAACCCCACAAAATCAAAAAAAGATACTATTCTGATTGTTGATGATATCCAAGAAAATGTGAGTGTTTTATTTCGTTTTTTAAGCAATGAAGGATTTAAAGTTTTGGTTGCACAAAACGGTGATCAAGCACTTAAACTCTTTGAATTTGCCTCCCCAGATGTCATTCTTTTAGATGTTATGATGCCAGGTATGGACGGTTTTGAAGTGTGCAAAATCTTAAAATCCCAAGAAGAAACACAAGATATTCCTATTATATTTATGACAGCACTGACAGATACTGTTGATAAGGTTAAAGGCTTTAGTCTTGGTGCTGCCGACTATATTACAAAACCTTTTCAACAAGAAGAAGTCTTAGCGCGTGTCAATGTTCATATTAAACTCCATAAATTACAGCAACAATTGCAAGCAAAAAACCAACAACTACAACAACAAGCGACTGAACTAGAAACACGCAATATGGAATTAGAAGCTTTTTGTCGCACTGTTGCTCATGATTTAAAAAATCCTATCAATGTAGCTAAAGGTTATACTGAAATGCTCATCACCGATTATTCACTGGGTACACCATTCGATGATGATGCAATAGAGGTATTACAGTTAACAGCTCAAGCAAATGATAAAATGGTTAATATTATTGAATCATTACTCTTGTTAGCAGGGGTAGCTAGAGAAGCAGATATTCCAAAGCAACCATTGGATATGTCTTTTATGATTTCTCAGATTATCCAACAACGCTTGCCCCTAATGCTTAAAAAGTATCAAGGTGAAATCATATTTCATCCAAACAATACAACCGACTTAAGTTTAGCACAATTTGATACCTGGCCCATTGCTTTAGGCTATGCGCCTTGGATTGAAGAAATATGGGCAAATTATCTGAGTAATGGTTTAAAATACGGAGGAAGGCCTCCCCGCTTAGAAGTCGGTGCTCATTCTCAAAACGATGATATGATCCGTTTCTGGGTGCGTGACAATGGGCCAGGGCTAAGTCCAGAAGCTCAGGCTAAATTATTCACTCCTTTTACTCGCCTACATCAAGATCGTGCAGAAGGACATGGGTTGGGTTTATCAATTGTGCAGCAAATTATAGAAAAACTGGGAGGGCAAGTTGGCGTAGAAAGTGTATTAGATCAAGGGAGTGTTTTCTATTTTACTTTACCAACATACACTGCTTAGGAATGAGGATTTAATAACTGAAAAAACGCTTGCGCCAAACCTGACAGGTTTTCAAAACCTGTCAGGTTTAGTTGTAAAAAGTGTATTAGATCAAGGGAGTGTTTTCTATTTTACTTTACCAACATACACTGCTTAGGAATGAGGATTTAATAACTGAAAAAACGCTTGCGCCAAACCTGACAGGTTTTCAAAACCTGTCAGGTTTTCAATATCCGAAAACTTGAACGTTCAGAGTATAATTTATGGCTAATCTCCCTCCCTACTCCATCCTTCAAAACTAATCTTTACCCACAAATTCATAGAGACGGGCCGTGCGTCTTAAAATCATGCGCGTATAAGGACTTTTAAATGGGCTGCGACACTTTGGGCTAAAGCCTGTAATTCATAACCGCCTTCAAGGGTGGAAACAATTTGACCTTCAGCATATTTGTCGGCTATTTCCAACATTTGTTGTGTGACCCAAATATAGTCATCAACTTGTAAACGCATCATAGAAATTCCATCATCTTCGTGGGCATCAAAACCGGCTGAAATAAAAATGAGTTGAGGCGCAAATTGATGTAAAGCAGGTAAGCACTGTGTTGTAACAGCCTCTCTAAATTTTTCTCCTGTGGTACCAGCAGGTAAGGGTACATTAATAATGTGATCACTGACAGTATCAGCACCTGATCCTGGATAAAATGGATGCTGAAAAGTTGAACAGAGCATTACCCGTGGATCGTTTGCGAAAATCTCTTCAGTGCCATTACCATGATGAACATCAAAATCCATAATAGCTACCCGTTCCAATCCATATTCTTCAATCGCGTGAGCCACGCCAACGGCAACATTATTGAAAAAACAAAAGCCCATTGCCTGATTACGAAGGGCATGATGTCCTGGGGGACGGATATTACAAAAAGCGACATTATGTTTTTTGGTTAACACTAAATCAGTGGCATGAGTAAGTGCGCCTGCGGCACGTAAGGCTGCTTGAGGAGTTTGAGGGGTTAACATGGTATCTGGATCAAGATAGGTATAACCTTCCTTACCCTCAAAATTAAGAACAGTATCAATATATTTAGTACCATGTACTCTGGCAAGTTGTTGGCGTGTTGCTAACGGTGCTTCATAATAACGCGCCAGATCCATAAGATGAGATACTCGAAGTTTTTCTTCTATCGCACTGATTCTAGAAGGTCTTTCTGGATGTCCTGTACCCATATCATGCAATAGGCAATCGGGATGATAGAGATAGGCTAGAGGCATAATTATTTTTCCTTTTACATAAGAATGAGGCTTTAATAATTTTTTGAAATTTTGTCAGTTTATAAAAATACTATTATACTTGCTGCACAGGTAGACGTATATAAAATTGACTCCCTTTCCCTACTTCACTTTCAACCCAAATCGTACCACCGTTTTTTTCAACAAATTCTTTACACAAAATCAAACCTAAACCAGTACCTTTTTCTTCACCAGTTCCAATCGTGGTATGACTAACATCAATTCGGAAAAGTTTCTCAATATCTTGAGGAATTATACCCACACCAGTATCTGATATTGATACTACGATTTCTTCTTCCGTATTTTTTCCTTGAGAGGTTATTTCCACTCTACCGCCTGCTGGTGTGAACTTGATCGCATTTGACAACAGGTTTCTAATCACTGTATCAAGCATATTCCTGTCAGCAAAAACTATGGTGGTCTCCGAAATTGATGAAGAGAGTTCAATGCCTTTAGAGTAAGCATGATTGCGGGATAAGTCAATATTATCAGCTACAATCTCTTGTAAATTTAATGCTGTTGGTTTAGAGACTATATGGCCAGTTTGTACTCTGGACCATTCTAAAAGATTTTTCAACAAATTATAGCCTTTATTTGAGGCATTTAGCATTCTTTGAAGGAAATCTTCTTTTTGAGCAGTACTTAGATTTTTATTTTGCGTTGTGAGTAATGACGAAAAACCAATTAGTGTATTAAATAAATTACCTAAATCATGTGAGATGATGGAAAAAAATTTGTCTTTGGTGGCATTGGCATGTTTCAGTTCTTCTTTTTGTAAAAAAATAGTATCCCTTGCCGCTTTAAGTTCAAGATGCGTATTGATTCTCGTCATTAATTCTTTGGTATTGAAAGGTTTAGTCACATAGTCTACCGCTCCCAACTCAAAACCATCAATAATATCTTCTATTTCAGTTTTGGCTGTCAGAAAAATAATTGGAATATCTTTCGTTGCAATATCTTGCTTGAGTCGTTTACAAACTTCAAAACCATCTATTTCTGGCATCATTACATCCAACAAAATGAGTTCAGGCAACTTCTTTTTAACAAAGGCTAATGCGCTAGCACCACTTTTGGCGATTGCAGGGTTAAGGCCATTTTCTATCAGAGTGTTCCCCAACACCTTGAGATTTTGCAGATTATCATCTACAACTAAAATCAGTGATTGTTTATTCATAAATTTTCCTTAAGGTACAAGTTTTTTCCTTGAAAAACCCTCGATGTTTGGAAAAACTTAGAATTTAAGTACACATAAAATTTTTTAACACTTTTGAAAGGACTAGAAATCCGATTTTTTTTCAAAAATCAAAAAATTGAATTTCTTTAAACGGGTTAAGAATGTTAAAAAATTTCTGGTTGTAACGGATTTTGGGGTCAGTCAAAATGTCTTCGCTGAGATGCTGAAACTAAAAGGTTTTGCAACCAATTATCGTGGTAGCGAAATTGATTCAATCGTTCAGCTAGACTTTGCCATCCAT
>JAUCGK010000224.1 GCA_030378085.1 Candidatus Parabeggiatoa sp. HSG14 | reverse complement strand
GGCAAGCTAATGAGAATGATAATAATAAGAATCAAAGCTATCCAACCATAGATGGTTGGGTGCGAGATACCTACGCCAAAGATTCCAAGGCGACTTTGAAAAATGCTTTGTCTGATCCTTATGTGAAGGCAATTAAATGGGCTTCTGAACGAATTAAGAACGAGGGCATTGTTGCGTTTGTTACTAACAACAATTTTTTGGATAGTATTGCTTTTGATGGGATGCGGGAGCATTTGGCCAAAGATTTCTCTAAGATTTATATCCTTGATTTGAAGGGTAATGTTAGAAAAGATTCTATGCGTGATGGTATTCCAATTGGAGAGAAACACACTATTTTTGGCTTATCAGCAATGGTTGGTATTTCTGTTACATTTCTTGTAAAGAACAATAATAAAACTGACAATTGTCAAATTTATTATAGCACTGTTGATTGGAAGGCTACTCGTTTAGAAAAGTTTCAGATAATTAAGCAAGCAGAAACTTACAATGGTTTAGAACAGCAACTTCTTGAACCTAACAAGAAATACACTTGGTTAACCGAAGGACTGCATGAAGAATTTGATGGTTTCATTCCGTTGGGAACTAAAGAAGCAAAAGCTCAAAAAGGAATTACGGAAGATGTTGTTTTCAAGACATATAGCGGTGGCATGATGACTGGACGTGACGCTTGGGTATATAACTTTAATCGACAAGCACTTACTGAAAACATACAGTATACTATTGATGTCTATAATGAACAGGCTGAAAAATGGATAATCAGAGATGATAAAGAAGTTAATATTGATGATTTTATGCTGTATGATGATAAAAAGATAAGCTGGAGTTCGACTTTAAAAAAACAGATGAAGAGTGGAAAACTGGCACAATTTACTAGGGATAAAATAAGAAGTTCTTCTTATCGTCATTTCATAAAATGCTATCTTTATTTTGATAAAGTTTTTGTTGATCGTACTGGGCTATTTCTGAACATTTTTCCAACATTGGCTACTGAGGTTGAAAACAGAGTAATTGGTTGTACCAATCATTCACAAGTTCCATTTATTGTGCAGATGGTTAGTTGCATACCTGATGTAGCTGTTGGAGGACGCATTACCCAATGCTTCCCCTTCTACACCTACAACGAAGACGGCAGCAACCGCATCGAAAACATAACCGACTGGGCATTAAACCACTGGCAACAACACTATAAAGACCAAACCATCACCAAATGGAACATTTTCTACTACACTTATGGGCTGCTCCACCATCCCCAATACAGGGAAAAATACGCCCAAAACCTAAAAAGAGAACTCCCGCGTCTCCCCCTAACCAAAAAATTCTGGGACATCTCCAAAGCCGGCCAGCAACTAGCCGAACTTCACCTTAATTACGAACAAGCCGAACCATATCCACTAGAAGAAATCGAAAACCCCAAATACCCGTATAGCCTCGAAGTCGAAAAAATGCGGCTATCCAAAGACAAAACCCAACTAATATACAATAACTTCCTTAGCTTAACCGGCATTCCCAAACAAGCCTTCGACTACAAACTTGGCAACCGCTCCGCCTTAGAATGGGTAATCGACCAATACCGAGTCAAAACCGATAAAAGAAGCGGAATCGTAAACAATCCCAATCGTAAAGACGATGAAGAATACATCTTGCAGTTGATTGGCAAAGTAATTACCGTTAGTTTAGAAACGGTAGCAATTGTTGAAAAATTTGAACAAGATTTAACGGATTGAAGGATGAACTTGATTATTTCTCGTTCCCAACCGGAGGTTCACTGCCATTAACTTAAGGATTTTTTTTCAGGGTAACCACAAGGGATTGCCTCTACAAATCAATATGTTATGTAGGGAAAATCCTTTGCCCCTAACTTAATGGCAGTGACGCTGGCGCGTGGGAACCAGAAAAAGCTTGGGACGAAAACCGACAAAACTCAATATGAACAACGAAACCATAACCCAACAAATTAACCAAGCCACTGAAAGCAAAAAACTCGATCTCTGTGAGCAACAACTCACCACCATTCCACCGACAGTTTTTGAACTCACTGACTTAGAAGAACTTTACCTAGACACGAATCAACTTGCCAAATTACCGGCTGAAATTGCACAATTAGTCAATCTTCGAGTGTTATCTCTTACAGATAATCAACTAAAAACTTTACTACCTTCCATCGCTAAATTGAAAAATTTGGAATGGCTTTATCTCAGTGAAAACCAACTTGAAGAGTTGCCAACGGAAATCACTCAACTCCCTCATTTAAAAGTACTTTCTCTTGATAGAAATCAATTAACGGTTCTCCCCCAAGAAATCACAAGTTTACCCAATCTCAAAGTACTTTCTCTTTATGACAATCCCTTAATCTCACCGCCGCCTGAAATTATTGCACAAGGCACTGCTGCAATCCTTAGTTATCTGCGCCCAAAAGAAATGCAACAACAATGGGCAGCTAAGTTATTGCTTGTCGGAGAAGGCGGCGTGGGTAAAACTTCACTGCTTCATCAATTGCGTGGTGAAATTTTTGATAATCAAGAAGAATCCACTTATGGCATTGAAGTAGATATTTGGAAAGTCAAACATCCCCTTAAAGATGTGACGATGCAGTTAAAAACATGGGATTTTGGTGGACAAACGATTTATCACGCTACCCACCAGTTTTTTTTGACGAATCGTTCTTTGTTTATTTTGGTGTGGAATGCCAGATTAGGTTATGAACAAGGCAAATTGTCCTATTGGCTCAATATCATTCAAGCAAAAGCAAAAGATTCTCCCATATTATTGGTTGCTACACATATTGATAAGGGATACGATGCCATTTTGCCTTTCGCCGAATTACAAAATAAATACCCGCAATTGAGTGGCGATAAATGTTATAAAATCAACAATTTAACAGGAACCGGTGTTAATGAAATACGCCAAGCCATCGCCGCTGCCGCTGCCAAATTACCAATGATGGGCGAAGATTGGCCAATTCATTGGTTAGAAGCTGCTAATGCGATTCGTGCCAAAACCGAAAAATCCATGACTCCCAATCAACTACAAAGTTTGATGACAGCTTATGGTTTAGCGCAAGATGAATGTATCACTTTATCAAATTGGTTACACGAATTGGGGGATTTGCTATACTTTCTGGAGAATGAAGACCTCAAAAATGTCGTTATTCTCAAGCCGCAATGGGTAACGGAACATATCAGCCGCGTATTAATTAGTCAAGAAGTAATTAATAAACAAGGTATTTTAACCGATACATATAGAGATACGCTTTGGCAAAATTTAGAGTTTGGAATGCGGGAGCATTTTTTGAGTTTGATGGAAAACTTCGATTTGTCTTATCGTGCTTTGGATGATAGACATACTAGCTTTATCGTGGAATTATTACCCCAGGATCCGCCCGATTATAAAACCGCTTGGGAAGCGATGCAGGGAAGCAAAGAAATTCGGATGACATACCAACTCACCAATATGAATAGCTTACCGCCCGGCATTCCCACTTGGTTTATTGCCCGCGCCCACCGCTTCACCACCAATACACATTGGCGTTACGGTGCTTTGTTTGCAGACAGTCCAAAACGTCATCATTTAGGCTTGATTCGTGCTTTTCCAGAAGAACGGCGATTAGAGTTAGCGGTGCGTGGTTCATCGCCACATCATTTTTTTACTATATTGCGTGATGGATTAGAGCTGACTTTGCAGCGTTATTCAGGGTTAAAAATAACCCGCAAAATTCCTTGTTTAGGACATAATGGGGAATCCTGTTCCGGCGAATTTGACTACGCTTACCTTGAAAAAGCCATCCAAAAAAATAAGGTAGAGATTGAATGTCAAGAAGCATTGGAAAAAGTTTCTGTTCCAAAATTGCTATTTGCTTTAGATTGGCATACACAAGATGCTGTATTGCAAAAGCTTGATGAATTAAAAACGGAGATGACAGGAACGGAAGAAAATATCAGCAACCTCTTTAAATTGATGCAACGTAATTTTAGAAAAACCGATTTACAATGCCCTCATGCTTTCACATTAAGCGAGCAAAAAGCGAAGTGGTGGCAACCATTTGCAGCGCACGAAGTCAAATTACAACTTTATTGTCAGTATCCCGATAATTGGCATAAAACTCAAAATGGCGGTTGTTATCACCTCCATGAAATTGATAAATGGTCTCACCTTCTTGCGCCGCATTTATCTAGGCTTATCATGGTTTTTAATGCGATAATGACATTTGGTTTAAGTACTGTAGATCGTAAAAATCAACTCAAAAACGACTTATTTTTTATGAACAAGTTAGCGCAACAATTTCCCCATATTGAAGATCATGTTGATGATGCCACAAAACGAGGATTGTGTATTTTATTAGAAGAACTTGATTCGAGCCATCATTGGGGTGGACTTAAACCCGTTCATATTAAACCACAAGGAGATATTTTATGGCTCTGTGAAAAACACGCCAGGGAATACAACCCTCCCACATGAGATATGACAAATTAGAATTGCTGTTAATGAGGAAAAATAAAATGGTTAAAACTATTATTCAACGTTTTCTTCTCGGTATTTGGATGATCGTTTTATTCTTTGGATTATGGTATTACTGGTTTTATCCAGAACTTTTTACCACGCAAAACCTAAAAGTATTTTTTGAGCGTTTTAATACGTTAATGCTATGGGTTTATTTATTAGTTTCAATAGTGAGAGGTTTTGCTTTAATTCCAAGTACACCATTTGTTTTTGCAGGTTTACTATTGTTTTCTTGGGAGATGGTATTTTTAATTTCTATGATTGGCATTTTAGCTTCCGCGACACTGCTTTATTTTTTCGCCGAGTTTTTAGAATTTGACCAGTTTTTGGAAAAAAAATATCCTCAAGAAATTAAAAAATTAAAGCATCTCATGCAACGCAAAGGAGTAGTGATCGTTTTTCTCTGGAGCTTTTTCCCCGCAGTACCTACCGATCTCATTTGTTATGTCGCCGGCATATTGCGAATGCCCTTTGGTTTATTTTTATTAGCACTAGGCTTAGGAGAAAGTATTTTAGTGGGGTTATATGTGTTTTTAGGAACAACACTTATGGTTTAAAGGAGAAAAAGGGGAAAAGTCAATATTCCTGAGTAACAAAGCTAAAGCTTTGTATTCCAAAAAGCGATAAAGCTAAAGCTTTGTACTCCAATTCAAATTAATACGGCTTTTGCCCCATGAAATTTCCAGGGGGATTATAATTACAAACCCAAATTTCTTGACGACCAATGCGAACCATACCACAACCAACTTCTGTGGTATTTCTCCAAACAACTTGCGTATAGTGACCACACACTCTTCGACAAGTATTCGTGGCATAATCATAATCTTTGACTTCGTTACCCCACATATCAACAACTTGTGTTGGTGTCAATGCTCTACCATTAGCACCTGCAAGATTTTCCCCGTAATGGCTCATACCGTAAGCACGATGTTGCAATCTAAATCCCTTTTCTGCTAAGTATTCAGCCCATTCTTGAGCAAAATCTGCCAGTCGAGTAGACCATTTTAGCGGGGGAACGCCATACCGTTGTCGCCATTGATTATGGGCGTTTAACATTTCATCTCTTTCGGCTGGGCTAAGTCCACTCCCTTGTTTTTGAGATGGTGCGGGTTTTGTTGGTGGTGGAGTGTACCTTGGCGTGGAAGCTCTATGTGGAGTTGGAGGTGGCGATAACTCCCCTGGTACGATTTTTATACCAAAACCACCCACGCCTCTTGCCCTATCTAATTTGATTCGATAAGGCCCACTTGAAGTTGTGGTAAAAACACAATGTGCGCTAGCATCAGGACTACTATCTTGTGCTATCTCGTTACCATTGGGATCGTAAATATAAAGGTTAAAATCATCGGTTGAACGTTGGGCTTTCACTTGGACTGTCATCCGTAAGTGTCCCGGCAAATTATAACTGTAATTCCAAATTCCAGTTGACATAAGATATCTCCAAAAAATCTAGTAATATAGACATTCAGATAAATAACTGATGTTACGCACTGTACTTCAAATAATTTTAGGGACACCCCCTAACCCCCCGTACACGGGTGGAACCAAACATCATTTGACACTTTGCTTTAATTTTTCTATTTTGGGACTTCCCCCTGTGTACGGGGGGGGGTTAGGGGGGTGTCCTCAATTTTGCACTCCAGTTTGAAAGCTATCTGCGTAACATCAGTAAATAACTTCACAAAAAACCTCTGAGGATTCCAAAACTTCAGAGGTTTAACTCCAAACATTTTTCTGAAAGTCTATTTAATAAATCCCATGCTGCTAAACCTGACAGGGTTTCAAAACCTATCAGGTTTATTTCGGATATTATTGAATTTTCCTAAGTCGATACTAAAGCATTTTGCGTAACAAGCGACTTTCTAGGATAAACTCGTTTAACCGCTTTACTGCGAAACCGATAGATAGCAATCTCTCCAAATAAATTTGGTTTGAGACGCATGGACCAACTTGTACGATGAGTCGCATCTACGACTGCACGTTGTAACACTTCGATATCTAGCGCGTAACAGAGCTTCTCAAAATCATGTAAAGTACATAAACGAATGTTTTCGGTATTATACCATTCGCTCTGCAAAGTATGAGATATTGGCATAACGCCTTTAAAAAATAGGGAAAATCTAGCCTGCCAGTGTCCAAAATTAGGAAAAGTGACAACACCTTCACGCCCAACACGCAACATTTCCATCAATAATAAATCAGGACGACGAATAATTTGTAGTGCTTGAGTCATTACCACATAATCAAAACTATCATCCGTAAAATCGGATAATCCTTGATTTAAATCGGTATGAATTGCGTTAACCCCCGCTTTAATACAATGCACAAGATTATCATCGTCAATTTCTAAACCATAACCAGTGACTTGGCAAGTATCGCGTAAATGTGCCAGCAATGTGCCATCACCACAGCCTAAATCAAGCACATGGGAATCTTCAGCAATCCATTCACTAATCAAAGCTAAATCAGTACGCAATTCCATAATTATTCACCCGGTATTTCTACTTGTTGCATATAAGCTTGAAAAACTTCTATATAGTGAGTAATTGGCATTAAAAACGCATCATGCCCTTCATGGGCTTTAATTTCGGCATAACTAACCGTTTTTTTATTATATAATAAAGCTTTAACAAGTTCGCGTGAACGCGCTGGTGCAAATCGCCAGTCGCTGGTAAAGGAAATAACTAAAAAATTGGCAAGGATATTTGTCAATGCTGCTGAAAGATTACCTTTATGCTCACTCGCAGGATCAAAATAATCTAATGCTTTTGTCATGAGTAAATAAGTGTTAGCATCAAAACGATCAACAAAAGCACTCCCTTGATGACGCAAATAGCTTTCAACTTGAAATTCAACATCAAAACCAAATTTTAGTTTGCCTTCGCGTAATTCCCGCCCAAATTTCTTACGCATAGCCACTTCTGACAAATAGGTAATATGTCCTAACATCCTCGCCAATATTAAACCTCGACGAGGTACGGCATCATGTTGATAATAATGCCCCTTATGAAATTCTGGATCATGTAAAATGGCTTGACGAGCAACTTCATTAAACGCAATATTTTGCGCTGTTAATTTCGGTGCAGCTGCAATCACTCCACAATGCCGCAAGTGTTTTGGGTAATCTATAGCCCATTGTAATGCTTGCATTCCTCCTAAACTGCCACCTATCACAGCAGCCCATTGCGAAATACCCAAAACATCACTCAGACGTGCTTGACTTTTGACCCAATCACGCACTGTCATTATGGGAAAATCGGGGCCATAAGGTTTATCCGTTTCAGGATTAATGCTGCTGGGGCCTGTTGAACCTTTACAACCGCCTAAGTTATTAAGGGATACTACAAAAAACCGATTTGTGTCAACGGGTTTACCAGGGCCAATACAAGTATCCCACCACCCTGGTTTTTTATCCTGCATTGTGTAATAGCCAGCCGCATGATGATCACCGCTTAACGCATGACAAATCAAAACAGCATTGGAATGCTCTTTATTTAATGTCCCATAAGTTTCATAAATTAACTCATAAGTTGGCAAACTGCGTCCACAATCTAACGCCAGTGGAGTTGTGAATTTGTGGGTTTGTGGCGTTACCAATCCCACACTATCGGGAGGTAATATGTCCGGCATAATGAAAAATGGAAAACTAAAAGTATTACAAAATCAATTATTTATATTTTTAAAATTGACAAAAAATGTAAAGAGACCTATCTTTCAACTTAGATTTTTTTATCCGTTCTATTTGAAAGGACTTTAAATTTCTTATTAGGTTTTTTTATTATATAGCGATTCAGTAAAATTTGCTATTTTTAAAAATCGTCTTATCACCTCTCACTTTAGTACAAATTTTAGTACAACGAATTTAGATTATAGACCTGATGTTACGCACTGTACTTCAAAAGTGAATACCAGAGTAGTGCAAAATGAAATTTTGCTGATTGTAACAGATTTTGGGGATACCCCCCTAACCCCCCGTACACGGGTGGAACCAAACATCATT